>JALSLF010000460.1 GCA_026988445.1 Bacteroidales bacterium | reverse complement strand
TTCTGTTTGATTGTTATACAGTTTGCGAATGTACAAATTAAACATAATATCATCAATAAATAACTTATTGTTTTTTTATTTTAATAATTATTTGTCTATTTGTATGCTTATTTGAAACAATAGTCCGTTCATTTTTTGCCATAAATTGTACTAATGTATTGAGTGTTCGTATTCTATACGATTTCTGTGCGAACTCTTATTAAAAAAAACATCTATTTTAAACTTTATTAATGAAAGATTTAACCACCGGTAATACTGCTAAAGTTATTGTAATTTTTGCTTTGCCCATGTTGGCTGGCAATATTTTTCAGCAATTATATAATGTAGTTGATAGCGTTATTGTTGGTAATTATCTGGGCAAAGAAGCATTATCTGCTGTAGGTGCGTCTTTTCCGGTTATGTTTGCCTTGATTTCACTGGTTATTGGTATCGCAACAGGTTCTACTACAGTTATTTCGCAATATTTTGGTGCAAAAAACTACGAAAAAGTTAAAGCAGCTATTGATACTATGTATGTGGTTATTTTTTTGGCTGCAGTAATAATTTCTTTTGTTGGTATTTACTTTACCGAATCTATTTTTCGTTTAATTCAATTACCTGAAACTATTATTCCCGGTGCTGTTAAATATTTACAAATTATTTTTGGCGGAGCAATTTTAATGTTTGGTGTAAATGCAACCAATGGTATCTTACGCGGACTGGGAGACTCCAAAACTCCACTTTATTTTTTAATTTTTTCAACTATTTTAAATATTGCATTTGATTTCTTGTTTGTGGTTGTTTTTAAATTGGGAATTGAAGGAGTTGCCTATGCTACTATTTTAGCTTCGGGTATTACTTTTATTATTGCCATTATTTATTTGAATAAATCGCATGAACTGATTCACTTTTCAATAGCTAATTTTCGTTTTGATAAAGAAATATTTCTTAAGAGTTTAAAAATCGGTTTACCCACCGGTTTGCAAAATATGGTTGTAGCTATTGGTATGGTAGCAATATACCGCATTGTAAATCAGTTCGGTACTGATGTTATTGCAGCTTATTCCGTAGCTGGAAGAATTGATTCTTTTGCCATTATGCCGGCAATGAATTTTGCTATGGCATTAACTACATTTACCGGACAAAATATTGGTGCAAAGAAATTGTCAAGAGTTCGCGAAGGTTTAAAAGCTACTATTCTACTTACTGCGCTAATTTCTATATTTTTTAGTTTTGTTTCTGTTTTTTTTGGCGAATACTTAATGGGAATTTTTACACCCGACCCCAATGTTCGTGCTATCGGCTATCAGTATTTAATAATCGTAAGTTCATTTTACATTGTGTTTTCCACAATGTTTTCTTTTACTGCTGTTTTTCGCGGTGCCGGCGATACTTTAGTACCGATGTTTATTACTTTGTTTGCACTTTGGTTTATTCGTATTCCCGTTTCTTGGTTTTTATCGGAACGTATGGGCGAAACCGGTATTTGGTGGGGAATACCTATTGCATGGGGATTTGGTCTGAGTTTTTCTGCTACTTATTTTGTTATCGGCAGATGGAAACAGAAAGCGGTAGTTAAATGATTTAGGTTTAAAAAAACTCCCGATAAAAATCGGGAGTATATTTGTTAAACTTAATTGAATTGATTATTTTAATAAAGCAAAGAATGTTGGGGCATAGGAATAATTTCATTATAGGCATCAACATCTGCATCAGATAAAAATGCTTCGATAATTTTTTTTCCTTCCGGTAATAAATCATCTTGCATAAATTTTTCTAATTCTGATTTAAAGAAATCTTTCAATATTTTAGCTCCGGCATCATATCCTTCAAAACCAACTTCGGGTTGTTTATACACTTTCAAAAATCGCGAAGGAATTTTTGAAGATTCTAAAGTTAAGTAGTTTAATTCATAACCTAAAATTGAACAACGTGCCGCTTGATACTGTTCTTTTCGCAACCTGCCACCACCTCTTCTTGTAAGATATTCACGCATAAGTAATTGCGGTTTAAATCCGACTTCCCAAATACCAATGTTTTGGTTTGGTGTTAATGTATATACTGTACTTGGTGTATCCATAATCTGTTTCAGAAGCATATTGGCGTGTATAATTCTTTTGCCTGTTGCAAAAGGCCAGTATGAACCAACTCCTTCACTTTGCATGGCTGTAGAAGTACTTACAATACTTGGGTTTTTATGTCCGCGCGGTGCGGTTAATCTCCAAAGCCAAGCTAATGCAGGAGGTAATATATGGAATAAACCGATAATACCGTAAGTTGGATTTTCTTTTGAACACTTTGGTGTTCTAATACCAAAACTTCTTACATCAATAGAGATAGCTTCACTAATTACATTTTTTACAATCTTACGGGGGAGTACTACTCTTGGGTTTGGGCAAGGTTTTCCGGGCTCGTCTTCAATATGATTCCAAATCAGGGCAGTTGCTCCGGGAAATGTATCGATGTTTAAAAACAATAAGGGTGTGGGCGGATTAATTGTTATTTTCTCTAAACTTGGGTCGCAGCCATATTCTGTAACGCTGTCCACACGAACGAACCATGAGTTTTCACCATCAACTACCCTCAGCTTTCCGTTATTGGTTTGTACACTTGGATGACAAAGAGCCATGTCATCTGCAACCGGATTGAAATCAACAAACCGGGGAATGGATAAATGACGTGTTTCGCCGGTAATAGAGTTTTTGCCCAGTAAAACCCTTCCGTCCAAGTCTCTTATAATATGCTGATGCATTTCGCTTTTTCCGCCTCCGCTTGCTCCTTCGTGCATAAAAGTCGTAATATTATCGTATGGACTTATTGCCTGAACAACTGAGCAGTGTGCAGTAGTCCAATTTTCTCTTTCGCCTTGGGTTAAAAGCACGCCATACAATCCTTTTTTAGCACTTGGCCCGGGATATAAATTGTAAGCATAAAGCTCATGAACTTCTTCGCTGCGTTTATGAACAACAACTTGTTTCCCGTTGAAATGTGTGTGTCTAAATGTTGGTGCTACATAAATTACTGATTTTATCAGCGTTTTATTTTCTAATTCATCTATAGTTTTAATTTCTTGGAGCATTGCTAAACCCATAGCAAAAAAAGCTGCATTTGCAGGAGCAATTGCTATTCCGGTTGAACCAATTCCTGCTCGTCCGGCAAAGTAGAAAAACACAGCTAAATCTTGACTTTTTAACCATTCAAAAGTTTCATCTTGCACTTGCGAAAACGGAAAATCATATTTGTCCTCAAACCTGATTTTGTCCGTAGGTAAATCATCGGCAATAACCATTGTTTCCGGATCTCTTCTTCGCATGTAAGCTTCGGTGTAGTTAGCTGATATTCCATTGGTTACTCTATGAACAATGGCTTCGGTGTATTCGCCTTTATCGGGTATGTCATATTTTACTTGGTAAACATGATTTTCTTTTCCGTTGGTGGCTGCTACACTCAAATCTTCAACAGTTTCAAATAACTTAAAGGAACGGCATGATTTTAAAAGATTGTTTACATTGTCCGGCAAAACTATCTTTTTTTCATCTAATAAATCAAAAAAGTTTTTCATAAAATGTGTATTTTAATAAATAAATTTGTTGTTAACTTTGTTATGATGCAAAGAAAAACAATTAAGCAATGCCTTACAATTTTTAAATTCTGTTTAACAATCTTTAACTTATACAGTATTTTTCATGTTCGTATATGTTAATACTTTATTGTTCGTATATATATTATTATGAATACTTTTATGAGTTATGAAAATTTGATAAATTTTAAACACACATTTTTCCAAAATCTTGAACAGCTATTTTTTTAAAAGGCTTTTATGAAAATAAATTAGCAACGCTTAAATACCTTTCTCCGGTATCGGGAAGTATCACAACAATATTTTTTCCTTTGTTTTCCGGGCGTAAAGCTACTTCAATAGCTGCTTTTGTTGCTGCTCCCGAAGATGTGCCTGCAAAAATTCCTTCTTGGCGTGCTAATGCTTTGGTGGTTATAAACGCATCTTCGTTTGATACGCTGATAATCTCATCAATTATACCGGTATTCAGTACTTCGGGTATAAATCCTGCACCTATACCTTGAATTTTATGTGGTCCCGGATTATTGCCCGACAGCACAGATGAATCTTTGGGTTCTACTGCTATTGTTTTGATTTCCGGTTTTTTTTCTTTTAATATTTCTGATACTCCGGTAATTGTACCTCCCGTACCTACACCAAAAACTACTATATCTACTTTACCTTCTGTATCTTCCCAAATTTCAACTGCTGTTGTTTTTCTATGAATTTCCGGATTTGATTTATTAATGAATTGTTGTAAGACAATTGAATTGTCAATCTCTTTGTTTAATTCATAAGCTTTATCAATAGCTCCCTTCATACCTTTTTCGCCGGGTGTAAGTTCTAATCTTGTACCAAATGCTTTTAAAAGGTTTCGGCGTTCAATACTCATCGTTTCAGGCATTGTTAATATTAGATTGTATCCCTTAGCGGCGCATATATAGGCTAAACCTATGCCGGTATTGCCACTTGTAGGTTCAATTATAACTGTGCCTTCATTTATTAATCCTTTTTCCTCGGCATCTTTAATCATTGAAAAAGCCAATCTGTCTTTTACACTGGAAAGAGGATTAAAAAATTCTAATTTAGCATATACATTTGCTGATGCTTTTCCGGTTATTTTATTTAACCTTACTAAGGGCGTTTTTCCTATTAATTCAATAATGTTGTTTGCTATTTTCATAATTAATTATTTTTATATGTAAAACATGTGATTAGTATCTTCGATATCCTTTTTATATTTATTTAATAAATCTCCTAAGCTTATATTTTGTAAATATTCTGCAATATTATTTTTTAAGTCATTCAAGGAATTTTCAACAACTCTCGAAATAATCGTATCTTTTGTTCCTTCACTAACTAAAATAGGTCCGTTAAGAGCTATAAAAATTTCTTTTAAAGTTATTTGCTCCGGAGCTTTTGATAATTTGTATCCTCCTTGTGCCCCTCTTTTTACTTTAATTATTCCTGAAGCTTTAATAATTGAAACTACGTTTTCTAAATATTTTTCGGATATATTTTCATCATGGGCAACTTCATTGATTTTTATAAATTTATTTGAATCAGACTTTGCCAAGTATAGCAAGAACCTTAAACCGTATGTTACTTTAATAGAGACTTTCATTTTTAAATCATTTAATTCCTATCTGAATAATAGACATTGCAAAAGTAAAACATAATTTTGATAGTGCAAAATCTTTTTTTAGATTTATCTTATTCCTATAAGTTATGTATGAATACTTAATGAATTTTAGCTGAGAAGGAATAGCTTGTAGCGTTTATTGATGAAACTTTCTTCTTTTGAGAAATTATGTAAAGATTTTAAAATGGAAAAGGATATAATTAGATTTCGGCACTTGCTTCATCAAAATCCGGAACTTTCAGGAAATGAGTTTGCTACGCAAAAACGAATTATTGAATTTGTAAAACAATTTAATCCTGATGAAGTTCTTAAGCTTGCCGGAACCGGTTTGGCAATAATATATAAAGGTATTGAAAGCGGCAAAACTTTAATTTTTCGTGCCGATATTGATGCTTTGCCTATTCAAGAAAATAACTTAAAAATAAAATATAGCTCTATAAATCAGGGTGTGGCTCATTTATGTGGGCACGATGGACATACTGCTATTTTACTGGCACTTGCAAAAAAATTATCAAAAAAAAGACCGGAGCGGGGGAGGGTGGTGCTTCTTTTTCAGCCTGCCGAAGAAACCGGTCGGGGTGCAAAAATGGTTTTAAATGATGAAAACTTTAATAAAATAAAAACAGATTATATTTTTGGTTTTCATAATCTGCCCGGCTTTGAAAAAAATACATTTTTCATAAAAGATGGTATTTTTGCGGCTGCTTCATGTGGCTTAATTGTTGAATTTCAAGGAAGAACGGCTCATGCTGCTGAACCCGAAAAAGGTATAAATCCTGCTTTTGCCATAGCTCATTTAGTTCAATATATCCGGAAGGAACTTAACCGGAAAATCCGGTATGAAGATTTGGCTTTTGCTACCATTATTCATATAAATGTGGGTGAAATTGCTTTTGGGACATCGCCGGGGAAAGCAACATTAATGCTTACATTACGTGCTTTGCGTGATGATGATTTGACTAAAATGTTAGACAGCTTCAAACAAGAGTTGGCACATATTTGCCGTTCTGAAAAAATAGCTTATACTATAAATAAAACTGAGGAATTTCCTTCTTTAAAAAATAATAGTGTATTGTTTGAACAAGTAAGTTATATTGCCAAAAAGTCTGCTTATAAAACTAAAGTTTTAAAAGAAGCATTTCGTTGGTCTGAGGATTTTGCTTATTTTTCTAAAAAATATCCTGTTTTTTATTTTGGTGTTGGTGCGGGAAATATTCCAAGTTTGCATAGTGTTGATTATGATTTTCCGGATGATATAATTGTTAGGACTGCCGGTTTTTTGGAAAAAATTGTAAGAAATATCAAATAAAAAAGAGCCTTACAAGTAGAGGCTCTTTTTTTAAGAAAAATATCCTAAGGTATTAGTAAGGTATTTTATTTATATCTAATCCTGTATCTATAATATAATCATCAATATCTTCTTCCATATCTACATCGTTTTCATCAAAGTGCCAATTAACTACCACTTCACCACCTTCATCTTCATAATCCTTTAATAGATTAAGAATATCTAATAAGCTACGCGAAGTACTGGTATTAAAATACGAAAGTTTAACAATAAAGGCAATAGGTCCTTTTACTTCATCAATGTAGCGTTCGAGCCACTCAACGATTTGTTTGTAAAACTCAACTGTATCTTCCAAAAACGATTCACCACTAATTTCGCATATTCCCGTTTTCGCATTAAAACTTACGGTCGGGATAAAGAAATTCTTATGGGAGCCTTCAATTTCAAGATTTTCCATATCTTTATTTATCTATTTTTACTGCTATTGAAAAAAACGAATGTTCATCATCCACCGGATTTACTTCAATATCCAAAGGGTTTGAGGATGTTAGCGCCACCTGAATAAGTCCGATATGCGCACCGCCTTTTTTGCCCGGAGGCAATTTCCTTTGTTCTCTTTTGTATTGTCTCAACTCTTCTCTATCCAATGAATTAATAACTTCACTTTTTTCAATAATTGTGATTATATCATCCGTTTTAACTAAATTTCCTGTCATAAAAGTATAATATTCAGCTTGCTCACTAATAAGTACCATTCCTGTACCAATATCTTTATTATTTGATAATTTACTGCGCTCTGCTGAATAATATGAAATATTTTGTGCCAATTCTATAAATATTTTAAAAACTTTTTTCCCGGCTTTAGGACTATGTTTTAATAATCCACCAATATAAGTACCAATTACTTGAAGAATATGATCGTCTATTGGTCCTTTATATGACAATGGAGTATTATTTCCAAGTGTTCTATATAAATCTAATATATTTGAATTTAACTGGTTGTCCATTCTTTATTAATTAGGGACTAAATTTATTTTTATATTTGTTTCAATCATAAAATCTTCAATTTCTTCCAATTCGTCTTCAATATCTTCTTCTTCAGCATCGTAATACCAATTTACCGTAACATCTCCTCCGGCAGTTTCATATCTTTTTAAAATATTTAAAATATCGATAATACATTTTGAGGAGCTGGTATTAAAATAACGCAAACGAAAATTAAATACCAAAGGTTTTTTAACTTCAGTTGTATATTGTTTTAACCAATCGTAAAGAGGAGTATAAAACTCAATCGTATCTTCAAGATATGATTCTCCGGCAAGTTCACAAACTCCTGTTTCAGCATTAAAATCTACTGTCGGGATAAAATTAACACCGTGTTTTCCTTCGATATGAATATTTTCCATGCTCCTTAATTTTTATTTACTCTGACATTTAATATATAGAACGAATTTTCATCATCCACAGGAACAACACTGTATTCCAGAGGATAATCTGCAGTAAGTGCAACTTGTACCAAACCGATATTTCCACCACCGGGCACTCCCGAAGGCATATTTCTTAATTTTCTTTTATATTGTCGTAATTTTTGTCTGTCAAGAATATTAATTGTCTCACATTTTTGAATTACCGGCAATATATGCTTTTTTTCAATTAAATTACCGGTTGAAAAGCTGTAATGGTCTTTAAATTCGCGAAGCATCAAAATCCCAACTCCATAAAGATTTCCTTCATCATTTTTTTGTCTTTCTGCCGAGTAATAAGAAATATTTTGTGCCAATTCAATAAATATCTTAAATAACTTTTTACTAACTCGCGGATTATTCGATAGTGAATATTCAATATTTTCAGCAATTACCGATAAAACCTGAGCATCAAATGGTCCGTTATATGATATTATTGTACTGTCTATTAGGTCTATATACATCTGGTATGCATTTTCAGCTGTATTCATCAAAAAAACTTTCTTAATTTTCAAATAGTACTACTATTTTCATGCCATACTTTTGATGTTAATAATAATTAATTAAAGTTAAGCATTAAGCACTTAAAGTACAATATTATATAATTTTTATTAGTTAATTAAATTTTTATTAAAAAAAATTAATATTCGGTGGTAAAAATATAAAATTTTATACACAAAATAAATAAATTTTATTTAATCAAAAAATCTGAAACTATCTTTTTAAATTTTTGACCTAGAAATGCATATAAAATAGTATATTTATTGTAAATTTAGCTTGGATAATTTAAAAATTTAATATTTTCATAACTATTTGTTTATCAATATATTATTTGATATTTTTAAATTTATGGTGCTTTAATTGATGTCCGGTTTACATAGCTTATAAACTTGTATTAAATATAAATTAGGCAGATATAAACTATTAACTTACTTTTGTGCTCTTTTTGAATTAGAAAAAATAAATTTTAGTATGCAGAATATCAGAAATATTGCAATTATTGCCCATGTTGATCACGGAAAAACTACATTAGTAGATAAAATGCTTATTGCCACCGGACAATTTAAAGATCATGAAAAGCCCGGCTCTTTAATAATGGATAATAATGATTTAGAAAAAGAACGCGGAATTACTATTTTATCAAAAAATGCATCCGCTATATATAAAGGTGTTAAAATTAATATTATTGATACTCCCGGTCACGCTGATTTTGGTGGTGAAGTAGAGCGTGTGTTGAATATGGCAGACGGTGTATTATTGTTAGTTGATGCTTTTGAAGGGCCTATGCCGCAAACACGTTTTGTGCTTCAAAAAGCTCTAAATTTAGGTTTAAAACCTATTGTGGTTATCAATAAGGTAGATAAGCAAAACTGCCAGCCGGACATAGTGCAAGAACAAGTTTTTGATTTGATGTTTAACTTGGGTGCAAGCGAAGAACAATTGGATTTTCCAACCCTTTACGGTTCTGCAAAAAACGGTTGGATGGCTTTTGAAGAATGGAAAACAGTAGGTAAGGATATTACTCCTTTACTTGATGCTATTTTAGAGCATATACCGGTACCTGACTATTTAAAAGGTACTCCTCAATTATTAATTACTGCTCTTTCCTATTCCAGCTATGTAGGTAGAATTGCTATAGGGCGTTTACACAGGGGAGAGCTTAAAGTAGGAATGCCTATTTCATTGGTTAAAAGAGATGGTTCCGTAGTGCGCTCAAAAGTAAAGGAACTTTTTATTTTTGAGGGTTTGGCACGTAAAAGTGTAGAAAGTGTTCAATCCGGTGAAATTTGTGGTTTAGTTGGTATTGAAGGTTTTGATATTGGCGATACGGTTGCCGACTTTGAAAATCCTGAAGCATTAGACCCGATTGCTATTGATGAACCTACTATGAGCATGGTTTTTACAATTAACGATTCTCCTTTTTTTGGTCAAGATGGTAAATTTGTTACCTCACGCCATTTGAAAGATCGATTAAATAAAGAGCTGGAAAAGAACCTTGCTTTAAGAGTTGAAGAAACCGATTCAGCCGATAAATTTAATGTTTACGGGCGTGGTGTATTGCATTTATCGGTTTTAATTGAAACCATGCGCCGTGAAGGTTATGAATTGCAAGTTGGGCAGCCGCAGGTATTGTTTAAAACTGTAGCCGGTGAAAAGCATGAACCTATTGAAGAAATGACGATTGATGTTGCAGAGGAATTTGCGGGTAAAGTGATAGATTTGCTTACGAACCGTAAAGGCGAAATGCTGACTATGGAAACAAAAGACGACAGGGTTGTTTTGGAATTTAAAATTCCTTCGCGCGGAATAATCGGTTTGCGAACGAAAATGCTTACACAAACTAATGGCGAAGCAATAATGTCGCACCGCTTTATTGGATATGAACCTTACAGAGGAGAGATTGAAAAGAGACAAAACGGCTCGTTGATTTCAATGGAAACCGGAAATGTATTTGCTTATGCATTGGATAAATTGCAAGACCGAGGCAAATTTTTTATAGCTCCGACACAAAAAGTATATGCAGGGCAAGTTATCGGTGAAAGTGCAAAAAGTGGAGATATTGTGATAAATGTTTGTAAATCAAAGAAATTGACGAATATGCGTTCATCAGGAGCCGATGATAAGGTACGAATTGCACCACCAATAGTTTTTAGTTTAGAAGAAGCACTTGAATATATTCAAGAAGATGAATATGTTGAAATTAC
>JALSLF010000459.1 GCA_026988445.1 Bacteroidales bacterium | reverse complement strand
TGGTTTCTGTTTCCGGTATATTCCGCAAAACAGATATTCCAACAGATATTCCTTATTTCGATTTAATAAAAAATAATGCACCTGATGTAATGGCAGATGGTGGTTCGTGTATTGTTGCGCCGGATGGCGAATGGGTAGTAGAGCCGGTAGTGGGCAAAGAAGCATTAATTATTGCTGATATTAATATTAATAAGGTATATGAAGAACGTCAGAACTTTGATCCATCGGGTCATTATTCGCGACCGGATGTTTTAAAACTAATTGTAAACAAAGAAAGACAAACACCGGTGAACTTTGAATAGAACAAATAGCCGGTATGCTAGCATACTTATAAAATTTTAGATATTACAAATATACCAGCAAAGCCGACTATCATTTGAACAAACAGAGAATTAAACCTAAATTGAGCAATCATCTACTTCAACAAGCACCAATCTATTGAGTTAAAAAGATTTACAAAAAAAGGCTCAAATAATCAATTACTCAGCATGCTTAAAATCAAACTTTAATCCTTTGGCAATATCTTCTGCCAAACTTTTATCTACTTTATAAAAGTGCATTAATTGTCTTTGAATAATCTCATTTGCACGCGGACCGGATATACCACTCATTGAGCCGATTATATTATTAAGCGTGTTTTTTCGCTCCTGCTCAGTCATTACCTTACGGTATAAATCGCCGGGCTGAGTGTAAAAATCATCATCATTTTCATTTCTGTCAAAAGTATCTGCTATGTTTGAATCTAAAATAGAAGCCAATTCTTTGTACTTTTTATCGGCTTTAATATCATCAAAACTATTTGGAAAATAATTTGGATTGTCTTTCCCGTTACCGTCAATATTCATAAATCCATCTCTTTGATGATTATTCACTTCATTGATTGGACGATTTACCGGTATTTGATTATAATTAACACCTAAGCGATAACGATGTGCATCAGGATAAGCAAATATTCTACCCTGCAATAATTTATCCGGAGAAAGTCCTATACCATCAACTATATTTGAGGGTTCAAATGCTGCTTGTTCAACATCAGCAAAGTAATTCGCAGGAATTTCGTTTAATTCCATTATTCCAACATCAATTAATGGAAATTCTGAATGAGACCAAACTTTTGTTACATCAAACGGGTTCCATTTAAAATTAGCAGCCTGCTCATTAGTCATTACCTGTATTTTTAAAGCCCATTTAGGAAAATCTCCGTTTGAGATAGCTTCAACCAAATCCCTTTGAGCATAATCCGGATCTTTGGCTTTTAAATCATCTGCTTCCTTAGCTGTAAGTGTTTTATTTCCTTGTAATGTTTTAAAATGAAATTTAACCCAAACTCTTTCGCCACTGTTATTAATCATAGAAAAAGTGTGGCTTCCATAACCATTCATTTTACGATATCCATCGGGTGTACCTCTATCGCTAAAAAGAATCATAACTTGATGCAAACTTTCAGGATTTAAACTAAAATAATCCCACATCATTGTTGGGCTTTTTAAGTTTGTTTTCGGATCACGCTTTTGAGTATGTACAAAATCAGGAAACTTTTTCGGATCTTTAATAAAAAACACAGGTGTATTATTCCCTGCTAAATCCCAATTACCATCTTCGGTATAAAATTTTACTGCAAAACCACGAGGGTCTCTTTCGGTGTCAGCACTTCCCTTCTCACCCCCAACTGTTGAAAAGCGAACAAATACACGACACTCATTACCTACTTTACTAAACAGCTTTGCCTTTGTGTATTTAGTAATATCATTGGTTACTTTAAAAGTACCAAAAGCTCCTGTTCCCTTTGCATGAACAACCCTTTCTGGAATACGTTCACGATTAAAATGTGCAAGTTTTTCTTGTAAGTAAATATCTTGCAACAAAATAGGTCCTCGCCGACCAACTGTCATACTGTCCTCATTCTCATAATAAGGTCTGCCGGCTGCTGTTGTTAATTTTTTATTTTTTGACATATTCTAAAAATTTAAGTTAATACTTATACAAAGTAACGAAATTTTTGAATATAAATCAAATCAATAATATCTATATATCAATCAATTTAAACTATACAAAACATACTAAGAAAAACCTTATTTATTCAATATTACTAAATGGAAAGAATATCAATATTATCCTTTTTCAGATAATGTAGCGTTTTTATCAAGAAATTATAAACCACTATTTCCAACGAACATTTACAAACCATGCGGTAAAAACAAGGTAAGGGATAAAAAAGATATTAAAAACCTGTACCGGAATAAAATAGTTAAGTAATCTTTTTTGCTGAAAAAAACGGCTAACTTGATAAAGAAAAATAAAATCGAATAAAGACTTAATAAAAAATATAAATAAAAAAATAAAAAATGCTTTATGAACAAAAACACCTGTGATTAAGCAAATTAGAAGAGTAAAATTTATAAAAAAAACACTTAATGCAGTAAAAATAATATCTTTATCGCGATAATATTTACTTTTTGATGTCCAACGCTTTCGCTGGCGAATAAAACTTTTAAGATTTTTTTCAGACTTAGTATAAACAGTAGCCGATAAAGATTTTAGCACACCTATTTTTTCTTTATTCTTTTTTAAATTTAAAAGAAAAAAAACATCATCGCCCGATGGAATTTGTTTAAGATTCGGATTTTTTAAGTTTAAATAGGCTGTTTTTTCAAAAATAAGATTTGCTGCATTATTCATTATCGGTTTATTAAAACCGGCTGCTGCCATACCCGAAGCCATCAAAGATAAAAAATCAAGTGCTTGCATTGCCTCAAAAACAGAAGAATAGTTCATTAGCACCGGAGCAATAATCATTTGAGCCGTTTTCTTTTTATAGGCTTTTGCTATTTCCTCTAACCAGCTACTTTGCGGAACACAATCGGCATCGGTTTGTACAATTAAACTTCCTTTTGCATTTTTTACCGCAAAATCTACTGCTGTTTTTTTTCCTTTATGCGTCTTAAAAGATATTGATTTAAACCCGGAGTATTTTTGGCAAAAAGACTGAATTATCTTCGCAGTATTATCTTCCGAAGCATCATCAATAATAATTAGCTCAAATAAGTTTTCCGGATAAGTTTGCTTTGACAGTGCATTTAAAAGATCCGCAATATTTTGTTCCTCATTACGCGCAGCAACTATTACGCTGATAAAAACAGAAAAAGGATTCTTTGAATCCTTTCCCGTATTTTTTAATTTATTCCAACCCCTAATTAAAGCATACAACAAAACAATGTATGCACCTGCAATAATTAAGGTAAAAATATAAACAATTAGCATGATTTATCCTGCAGCATTCTCATCGTCAAAATCGTCAATATCTTCATTGCTGTAATCATCTGCTTTAATTTCCTCAATATTAAATCCTTGCGGGATATCAAAAATACCTTTCGGCAAATCGTCGGTTTCTTTAATATCTACGGCAAGCATACTCATTTCCATAGCATCTTGGGTAGCGGTCATTTTTAGTACTACATTTTTCCACACCCATATTTTTGAAACGGCACCATTTTCTTCCATAGAATATATTTGGCAAGGCTTTCCCAGAACTTCTTCCGTTCCCAATTTTTTGCCTTTCACCTCAGCCATTCTTTTCTCAAACTCATTAGTATCAAACAAATACGTTTGAAAATTATCATCTACTTTTACTTTTGAACCGGAACCTTGTTCCATAGCTAATTGATAAAGATAATTATCAACCACTAAGCTGCGCATGGTCATTTTTTGGTCGTTCATGGCTATTTCCGATACAGCACATTCTTTATCGCCATAGTCATCAAAATAAACGGTTAAAGTAGATTTCATTCCCATAGCATCATTGGCATACTTTATAACACCTGATTTAAACGGATATTTAATTTTTGAACCGCTTGCAGCAACTTCAACTCTTTCTTCCTTTTTTTCCTGCTTTTTGCCTGAAGCATCATTTTTTTCATTATCATTGTTTGAACCTGTAAACTGCTCACAAGAAAACAGAAACAACAGAGCAAAACTCAAAATAAAATATTTTCTCATCGATAAAATTTTAAATTACTAAATAATAATCAGCAAATTTACACTAATTTTTTTAATTAGTATTTGCTTTAAATACCTTATTTATACTTTTCAAATAGAATTATAATTGTTCCCGTAACTGCAGGAACAGCCAAATTAAGTATCCACAGCACTATTGATGCCATAATAATTCCGGGATAATTTAGCGAATAAAAACCGATAAAAAACAGAGACAGAGAACCTCTTATTCCTAATTCGGAAAAAGCAACGGTAGGAATTGAAAATAAAAATAAATAAACCAAAGGTATCGCAATAAATGCCTCAAAAAGACGTATATCAACCCCAAACACACGAAGAAGTATATAAAATTGACCAAAAAATATCAGATATCTGAAAAAACTGAATAATAGTATTTGAAACAATTCTTTTTTTGAATAATTACTTAAAAATAAAAGCTCAGCTTCATACTTTTTTAAAAACGATAAATACCTTATCAGCCCGGTGAATACTTCAAGATGAAAAAACAAGTAAGCAAACAAACTAAGGAGTAGTAAGGCAAAAGACAAAACAATTAAAAGGTATTTAGTATCAGTAAAAAAATGATTTTGAGAAGATAACAAATAAAGGTTCAAAGCCCAAACACCCATTAAAACCGTAATTAAGCTTTGCGAAAGGCTTCCGGCAAAACTGGCAAATACACCTGATGTAATTTTTTTTTTATCGGTAAAATAAGGTCGTCCGGCAAATTCACCAATACGATTTGGCGTAAATATTCCGGTACTTATTCCTGCCAAAACTGCCTTAAAACTATGAATAAAGTCAATTTTTGTAAAATTTTTAACTAATTTTTGCCATTTTACCGCCTCAAAATACCAATTAAGAGGCATTAACAAAACAGCAAATACAAAAAGTATAAAATCGCCCTGTTTAAAATGATAATTTAAAGTAAAACCATTCGTAAGCGAACTATATTCAACAAGTTTCCAAGCAATGTAAAGATAAGCAAATAGAGCTATTAAGATTTTAATAATCAGGAAAGTAGATTTTTTTAAATACATAATTTTCACCTATCACTACCAAGAACATATTTAGCTAAGCAGATAACTTATTTTTACTATTAACCACCGGCAAAAGAACAATTGAAATCAGACCGAGAATAAGAATAAATAGTGTCATAGCACCATGAGCCGCAAAAGCAAAAGCATTGGCATCGGGATATTTTTGTACACCGTACAAAATTAAAGTTTCAATAGCCATAAAATGCCAAGTACCTATTCCTCCGGGCGACGGGGCAACCATTCCGAGACTCGACATTACAAATACAGTTAATCCGGTCATCAGTCCTAAATGTTTGGTAAAATCAAAACTTTGAAAAACCACATAAATCATTAAAAAATACATTACCCAAATAAAAATACTGTGAAAAATAAAATGCCATTTTTTTTCCATCTTCCAAACAGTAAGCATACCGCTGATAAAACTCATAAATAGCTCTTTTAGTTTAAAAAAGAAGGTATTTTGACTGATTTTTGACCGAAACAGGAATAAAAGGACAAGAATAGATACTAAAACAACCGAAAGAATGGTAAAATTCCGGTAACTGAATATTGCTTCAAAATTATTTTTAACTTCAGGATTATTACCGATAAATTCCAAAACGGTTTTCATTTGCGAAAAAAGTACAATCAACAACAGTATTCCAAGCATTAGCATATCAAATACCCGCTCAGTAACAACAGTACCAAAAGATTGAGAAACAGGTACTTTTTCATATCTTTTTAAGACCGTACAACGTGCAATTTCACCGGAGCGAGGAATTGCCATATTTGAAATATACATGGTCATTACGGCAAAAAACGAATTAATTAAACGCGGGCGATATCCTAAAGGCTCAATTAATAAATTCCAACGCATGGCACGGCTGATATGACTTAATAGTGATAAAAACAATGATAGTGCAATCCAAAAGTAATTAGCGCTTTTCAATGCCCTGCTAATCTCATCAAGTGGTTGATCTTTATAAACCAGCCAAAATAAAAACAAACCAAGTGCAAAAAATAAAATAATGCGCAATGCAAAAACCAACTTCTTTTTCAAATTTATTTGATTTATAGGTGGAATGAATATATTTTTACAAATTAAATTGCAAATATATATTTATTTAGTTTGTAATTAAAACAAGTTTTTAATGAGCAAAAACTTATATGACAAAAGTTAAAGCAAAAAAATACCTTGGTCAGCATTTTTTAAAAGATAAAAATATTGCAAAAAGAATTGCCGACGGTTTAAATTCCGATTTAAATCATGTACTTGAAATTGGTCCGGGAATGGGAATATTAACTCAATTTCTTACAGAAAAAGAATATCCTCTTTCCGTAGTAGAAATTGATAACGAATCGGTAGAATATCTAAAACAAAATTTTGATAATTTAAACATTATCGAAGGCGATTTTCTAAAACTTGATTTACAAAAATTTGGGAATAAGATTGGTATCATCGGAAATTTTCCGTACAATATTTCTACCCAAATTTTATTTAAAATTTTTGAAAACCGAAACCGTGTTTCGGAAATGGTCGGTATGTTTCAAAAAGAAGTGGCAGAGCGCGTAGTATCACCACCGGGCAGTAAAGTTTACGGCATATTAAGTGTTTTATTACAAGCTTTTTACGACACCAAAAAACTTTTCACTGTTGAACCCGGAGCTTTTCATCCGCCGCCCAAAGTTCGTTCAATGGTTATTCGACTAACACGTAATAAAACCGAAAAATTAGCGTGTAATGAACAGTTATTTGTAAAAATTGTAAAAGCAAGTTTTAACCAAAGGCGAAAAACCATCAGAAATTCAATAAAAAACATTACGGGTAACAATAATTTTCAATCGGAATTCTTAACAAAGCGCCCGGAACAACTCTCGGTTGCAGAATTTGTAAAGTTAACACAAGAAGTAGGTGATGTTTTAAACCTTTCGTTAATGAATGATTAGGCTTTTGAAGTGAGTAAAGAAGAAAAAAAGTAAGCAAAGGCATTTACCTAAAAAAAAGATAAGCTATGTTGCCGGAAAAATCAGATAGTGAAATACTACTTTACTAATCAGAAGACGGAAAAATCAAAATACAAGTCCGTTTAGAAGATAACACAGTTTGGCTTACACAAGCCGATATGGTGGAGCTTTTTCAAACTACCAAGCAAAATATAAGTTTGCATATCAAGAATATTTTTCAATAGGGTGAATTAGATAATAATTCAGTTGTCAAGAAATACTTGACAACTGCCGCAGACGGAAAATCATATTCTGTAAAGCATTATAATTTGGATGTGGTAATTTCTGTTGGTTACAGGGTAAAATCGTTAAGAGGTACACAGTTTCGCATTTGGGCAACAGAACGCTTGCGTGAATACCTCATCAAAGGTTTTACAATGAACGATGAACTGCTTAAACAAGGTGGCGGTTATTTTGAGGAATTATTGGAGCGCATCAGGGATATTCGTTCATCCGAAAAAGTTTTTTACCGCAAAGTCTTAGAAATTTATGCAACAAGCATTGACTATAACCCGCAAGCCGAAATAACACAAAAATTCTTTCAAACGGTTCAAAACAAATTGCATTGGGCGGCACACGGGCATACAGCGGCGGAAATTATTTATCAAAGAGCCAATGCACAATTACCTTATATGGGAATGACGCATTTTAAAGGAACGAAACCGACAAAAAAAGAGGCTTCGGTAGCAAAAAATTACTTAAGCGAAGAAGAATTAAAAGTTCTAAACCGTTTGGTTTCAGCCTATCTTGACATTGCCGAAGTAAATGCAATACAACGCAAGGCGATGTATATGAAAGATTGGATTGAGATTTTGGACGGATTTATAAAAATGAGTCGTCAAGAGATACTTACTAATGCCGACAAAATATCGGCAGAGCTTGCCAAAAAGAAAGCCGAAACAGAGTATAATCAGTACAAACAAAAAACAGCAGACGAGCTTTCAGAGGTGGAAAAACAATTTATTGCAAGCATTGAACAGGCAAACAAAAAGTTAAAATCATCAAAAGGAAAACCTAAATAATGATATTTCTTTATTGAAAAAATTGTTTGTATTACCTAAATTAAGTTTGTGTAAAAATCAATCAAATAGTCATATAAATCATTTTTGCGCCGAAGTTCCATTTTTAGAATATGATTACGAAAATGCTTGTCCGTTATTTTTGTAAAGTCAGGTATTTCATCCTCCTCGTAATAGCAAATAAATAAACTATCGGATGCTATTTCTTTCTCTTCATAATCATGCTTCGCAAAAATATTCTTCGCTTCAAAATCCATGTAAAAATGTAAATAGAAATAATCGGTATCTTCAACCCCCTCAGCTGAATCAATTTCAACATAATAAGTTAAAAAAACCGGACCTAACTCAATTACTTTTTTCTGAATCATTGAATGAAAACGGGTAGAATATTCTAATGAAACAAATTTTTTTGATGCGTAATCAATTACTTTCTCCAAGTCCCAATTATTTTTTTCAAACAATTTGAAGTGGTTTTTTATCCGCTCTTTTCCGTTTGTTTCATTTGAATTATTCTCTTTTTTAGGCATATAATTATTTATTTATCATCAACTTTACAATTTTAAAAATAAGTTTAAAGCCCGAAAGATATTTGATTTGTTGATACTTCTTATTTGCATTTAGTATTCTATCCGTTAAGAATTCCGCTACAACATCAGGCTCTTCTGCCAATATACGATATACTTTTTCATACCTGACTCGCTCATCATCACTCGCATTATTCATTGCAGTGTTTAAAAAATCAGTCCGTACCATTCCCGGGTTAATTGTGCCTATTTTAATATTAAATCCGCTTAATTCTTTACTTATTGATTTATTAAAATAATTTACGGCTCGCTTGCTTGTTCCGTAAAGAGTCAATTTATTCATTATTTTTCCGTTGCTACCAAAACCCTGCATATTAAATATTTGTCCAAAGCCTTGTTCTTTAAAAAAATTAATTGCATACTTTGTCCCCAGCATTAAGCCGTAAATGTTTGTATCAAGTACTTGTTTAATTCCTTTGTCTGAAATTTCCCAAAATAATTCATGCTCTTGTGCAATTCCCGCATTATTTATCCAAATATCAATTTTCTTGAAACTATTTGTCGCTTTTTCAATCAAATTATTAAAAGTTTGAGCTTCTGTTACACTACCGGCAACACCTTCAACATGTTTTGAAATATTCCTGAGTTTTAAGACCGCTTCTTGAAGCGATTTTTCCGAACGTCCGTTTACAATAACATGATGACCTGATTTTAGAAACTCAACAGCTAACGCAAAACCAATTCCACGCGTGCTTCCGGTGATTAAAACAGTTTTCTTTTCCATAGTGTAGTATTCTAAATAAAATAAAAATAACAGCACAACAAATTTACGTTTAATTAATTAAAAACCAGTAATTAACAAAAAAAATATAAAACAGATCATATTTAAGTATTTGCTTAAATAATAAAATACTTATACTTTTGAAAGAAAAAATTATGAGTGAAAACATGTTTTCTTGTGTAAGGACAAAAATAGACCAAAGAAAAATTGAAAATTACCATCGGATGGTGAATGAAAACAAAACCGGTTTTAAAGAAATTGCAAAGCAAATCCAGCTTGCAGGCAATGATGTGCGATTAAAAATATTATGGTTACTTAAACAAGATGAATTTTGCGTATGTGATTTAAGCGATATTTTGCAAATGAGTATTCCGGCAATTTCGCAACATCTGCGAAAGCTAAAAGACAATGATATGGTTGATTTTCGCAGAGATGGACAAACACTGTACTATTTCATTCATCCGAATCTTTCAAATTATGTAAAGTTGATTATAAACGATTTAGTTTTTGAACACCAAAAAGAAATTATTTAAAAACAGCAAAATGGAAACGGGAAAAGCATCAAAAAAATTAATTGGAGCCGGCATTATTTCAGCCTTTGCAGCATCTTTGTGCTGTATTACGCCGGTACTGGCACTTATTGCCGGAAGTAGCGGTATTGCAGCATCTTTTTCTTGGTTAGAACCTTTACGTCCCTATCTTATTGGTACAACAATTTTAGTACTTGGATTTGCTTGGTATCAAAAATTAAAATCTAAAAAAGAAATTGAATGTAATTGTGAAACAGAAAATAAAACTTCTTTTTGGCAATCAAAACTTTTTTTGGGCATGATAACGATTTTTGCAGTAGCGATGTTGGCATTCCCTTATTATACAAGTATTTTTTACCCGAATCATACAGCTAAAACAGAATTTGTTTCGGATGAAAACATACAAGAAGTTAGTGTCAGTATAAAAGGTATAACCTGTGAGAGTTGTAATTTACATGTTGAACATGAACTTTTTGAACTACCGGGTATTCTTTCGGCAAAAGCTGATTTTAAAACAGCATCGGCTAAAGTAAAATTTGATAAGTCAAAGGTAAATATCGATTCTATTATACTGGCAATTAACAAAACCGGCTATAAAGTAAATAATTTCAAAATCAATTAATTATGAATAAGATAGAGATAAAAATTAAGGGCATGACTTGTCCTAGTTGCTCGGCTTCGGTTGAACGTTTAATTGACGAATTAGTTGGAATAAAATCAAGATACATTAATCATGTTACAGACTCAGGAAAAATAGAATTTGATGCAAATCTAATTTCTGCAGATAAAATA
>JALSLF010000458.1 GCA_026988445.1 Bacteroidales bacterium | reverse complement strand
ATCTATGGCATAAATTAAATTAACATTCTTTTGTCAAATTAAGCACATCCTAAGCATCCGTTTTTTAAAAAACATTTTCCCCGGAAAATATATTAAGTTTTTTTCCAAAACAAATTTTACAAGTTTCTTATTATTTGTATCCAAATGTAAATAAAGACAAAAACCGTTTACAACACTAAACAAACGTACAAAAAATCAGCTATTTACAAAAGTAAACACTCTGTGTTAGTGCATATGGATATTATCTTTTACATAAATAAACATCTAATTATAATATGCTCTATATTTATCACTAAACCAGTAAAATACATTCTGTAATTGATGATATACTTTAAACACCAAAGATTAATAAGTAAATAATTGTAAATTCTTGGTTACATATGTGTATTAATATCGTTTTATAGTTTGATAACCAATGTTTTATATAAATTATTTAAAGTAAAAATTATGAACACGGGTTTTTTATGCCTTTTACAAAGAAAAAGTAGAATAATTTGGCTTTTCCGACAGTATAAATTGTAATTTTTTTGAAAATATGACATTGTATTATGCAGTTTTTTAGATAATTGAAGCGTTTTATAGTTAAAAAATTAATCTTGAAGCAGCAAAGCATCAAATTAGTTCTTGAATTGCTAATACATTAAAAAATACAACTTGTCATAAGTATCTACGATATACAAATGTAAACACCAATCGTTTACATAAGTTACATATGTAAACAAAATAATTATTACATTTGTAACATGATAAATTCGCAAATAAAAGACAGGATTTTGAAACTATTGACCGAAGAAAATTTATCTTCTTCAAAATTTGCTGAAATTTTACAGGTTCAGCGTTCAAGCATTTCTCATATTTTATCTGGAAGAAATAAACCAAGTTTGGATTTTATACAAAAAGTTTTAAAAAACTTCCCTACCCTGAATCCGGATTGGTTAATTATCGGCAAAGGCGAAATGTATAAACAAACGCAACAATCGTCATTGAGTTTTGATGAAAATTTACAAAAATCAACACCTATAGAAGAAAAATCGGAAAAAATAGATACAAAACAGGAAAACTCTTCTAATTCGGTACAATTTGTAAACAATACAATACCTCCGGTTAAGAACATTGAACGCATCGTAGTTTTCTTTGACGACGGGACTTTTGAAGAATTAAGCCCTAAAAAAACCGGCAAAAAATCCTGATTTTAAGTCCCTGAGAATTGAATATTTTTTTCATTCCTTACGTACGATACAATATATTTTATTCTCAAAGCCCAAAAAGTAGCAGGAAAATTTTTCCTTTTTTAAGATTATGCATCATTATTTTCAATTAAAAATTTATTTTTGCAAAAAAATTTATCGAATGTATAAATCAATTATCAGACCCATCCTTTTTAAATTTCAACCGGAAACAATTCATAATTTAACATTTGCTTTTTTTAAACTTGCAAAATTTATTCCCGGAGCTTCTTTACTCTTAAAAAAGAATTTCCAGATAAATAATGATAAACTGAAACATAAAGTTTTCGGAATTGAATTTCCTAATCCTATAGGATTAGCTGCCGGACTGGATAAAGATGCCGAAGCTTTTGACATGCTCGGATATATGGGTTTTGGTTTTGTCGAAATCGGGACACTAACCCCCAAGCCGCAAGCGGGCAATCCAAAACCCAGAATTTTCCGTTTACCAAAAGACAAAGCTTTAATTAACCGCATGGGCTTTAACAATAAAGGCGTAGATAGGGCAATTAAAAATCTGAAAAAAAGAAAATCTAGAATAATTATTGGCGGAAATATCGGTAAAAACAAAATTACACCCAACGAAAATGCAATTTCGGATTATGAAAAAGCGTTTAACAGTCTGTTTCCGTATGTAGATTATTTTGTAGTAAATGTAAGCTCGCCTAACACGCCTAATTTGAGAGACTTACAAGAGAAAGAACCGCTTACAAAACTACTAAAGCACTTACAAAGCCTTAATAATCAGAAAGATACAAGCAAGCCTATTTTATTAAAAATTGCTCCTGATTTAGCATTTGAACAAATAGATGATATTATAGAAATTATTAAAGAAACAAAGATTGCCGGCTTAATAGCAACCAATACAACCATTGAGCGAAAAGGCTTATCCTACCCCAAAGAGTATATTGACAAAATTGGCGCCGGAGGTTTAAGCGGTGCTCCTTTAAAAAATCGTTCAACAGAAATTTTACGATATATTGTAAAAAAATCGGAAAATGCTTTTCCGGTAATTTCGGTAGGCGGTATTATGAGTGTTGAAGATGCTTTGGAAAAATTAGAAGCCGGTGCTGCTCTTGTTCAAATTTACACCGGTTTTATTTATGAAGGACCCGGACTGATAAAAAAAATTAATCAAGCAATATTAAAAAACTTTTGAACGTCCGTTAGGACTTCAAAACGTTTCCCTTTATAACTTTTGAACGTCCGTTAGGACTTCAAAACATTTCTTTCATACGCATAAAAAAAGAGAAAACTCAGAATGTCTTTCTATTGTCAGACAATTTGAGTTTTCTCTATATTCACATTGAACGCTTAAAAACTATTTCAAACTTTCTAAAATTTTAAAAGTTTCTTCAATATAACCATCTTTTTCAATATTTTTTATCCAATCCTTAAACGATGCCATTTTAGTAGTATCTGTTTTCATCTGATTTTTATCTATTGATAAAATTAAAGCATCAATTGATGTTTTTTCTTTAAACACATTTTCGTATTTTTTTGTTTCTTCTTTTATTTTTTTACGTTCAGCCCTGTATTTTTCCAAATTCAAATTAATTAAAGTATTTTCTTTTTGCTCTTTCACCCTTTGCGCATTCTGTTTAATCAAATTAAAATTTTTATTAGTGCTTATACGCTTTATACTTTCTGTTCTCACTTCATCAAGATTAGTAATCGGGTGTTTCCATTTTGTATATTGTGCAGGTTGAATTTCGTCCCAAGGAATAACATTTTGCAACTCACTTTCACCAATATCAATACCGGCATAAATATCGGGTAAAATTATATCGGCTTTTACACCACGCAGCTGAGTTGCCCCACCATTTATCCGATAAAATTTTTGAATGGTTAAGCGCATATTCCCCAAGGGTTTTAAATCATTGTAATTTCTATTTAGCATCTGATCCAAATTAACAATTTTTTGCACAGTGCCTTTCCCGTAAGTTACGGGACTACCTACAATTACAGCCCTTCCGTAATCTTGCATAGCAGCAGCCATAATTTCAGAAGCCGAAGCACTTAACTTATTAACCATAATAACCAATTTACCATCGTATTGTAATTTGGGGTCCGAATCTTTTAAAATATAAGGTTTACCGTATCTACCTTTTACTTGTACAACGGGACCTTTATCAATAAATAAGCCGGCCATCTCCACCACATCTTGCAAAGAACCTCCGCCATTGTAACGCAAATCCAAAATAATTCCATCAACACCTTCTTTTTTCAATTTATTGATTTCGATTTCAACATCTTTTGAAGAATGTCTTCCGTTCCGATTTTTAAAATCGACATAAAAAGAAGGTAAATAAATATAACCGGCTTTAAAATTTGAATTTTCATCTTTTAAAATTGCCGATTTAGCATAGGTTTCTTCCAAAATTACTACATCACGAATAATAGGAATTACCACTATTGAGTTATCCGGTTTTTTAACGGTAAGCCTTACTTCTGTTCCTTTTTTACCTCTAATATACTGAACCGCATCATCTAATCGCATTCCCACAATACTTACCGGCTCATCACTGCCTTGTGCAACTTTAAGAATTATATCTCCGGCTTTTAAATCGCCTTGCCTCCAAGATGCACTTCCGGGTATAATACGTACTACCTTAATATATCCGTTATTCAGCTCTTGCAAAGAAGCACCAATTCCTTCAAATTGACCAGACATACGAATATCAAAATTTTTCTTTTCCTTTGGCGACATATATTCCGAATGCGGATCGTAACTTTGTACAAAGGCATTCAAATAGGCATTCATTCGATCCTTATCAGTTTGTTGATGCAATCTACGAAACATTTGCTTATAATCTTCAGCAACTTGCTTGCGTGCTTTTGCTTCCAAGGAATCAAAAGGCATCACTTTATACGAAGTATCCTTATCTGCAATTGCATTCTCTTGTCGCTCCAGAAGGTTATTTAGTTTTACTAAAGTTTGATATTTTAATAAT
Source organism: Bacteroidales bacterium (assembly GCA_026988445.1). Classification (GTDB taxonomy): domain Bacteria; phylum Bacteroidota; class Bacteroidia; order Bacteroidales; family NBLH01; genus NBLH01. Next base: position 6,505 of record JALSLF010000458.1, on the reverse strand, counting down.
TTACGCCAACGGTTTTTACGGTCTTTTTCATTTTTCGGAAAATCCAATTTCTCAGGGTCTGTCTCAAATTGTTCATTTTTCTTAAAATCAAAAGGCTTTGCAAGCAGTTGCTTATAAAAATGCTCAACCTCGTTTTGTCTTTCAGTAATTACATCCGTTGATTTATCAAAAAACTCAAAACTTAAATTATTAATCTCATCATCAATCAGGTACTTATATTTTTCAAATTCTTGAATATCCGATTTCAAAAAATAGCGTTTCCCGTAATCCAAACTTTCTAAAAACTGCTTATAAGCTCTGGCAGATATCATGTCATCAACTTCATAAGCTTCATAATGCCCTGCCTGCAATGTTTTTGACACTACTTCCAGGAGTACTTTATCCTTATTTCCTGTATGATAAACAGTAAATGCAAAAAATAATATTAAACCAAGCGGTAATACATATTGGATTATCTTTTTGTTCATATCCTTCTTAAAATTATATTTATAAATTTTATCGTTTCAGTATTTAAAATATTCAATAAATAGCTAAATTAATGTGAAAGTAAAATTAATTAACTACAAATAAAAATATTTGGTATAATTTTGCTTGAATTTTAACACAGTTTAACGAAAATAAGACCATAATTTATCAACAAGCGTTGCAGTATGAAATCAATTTCTTTTCCACCAATTATTAATAAACAAAGTAAGCTTTTAATTCTTGGTACTATGCCGGGCATAAAATCACTTGAAGAAGCACAGTATTATGCACATCCGCGCAATGCATTTTGGAAAATTATGTTTCGCTTATTCAATCAAAATTTCTCGGAAGATTATGAAACACGTAAAAAATTGATCCTTGAAAACAATTTGGCACTATGGGATACGCTTAAACTTTGTTTTCGCGAAGGTAGTTTGGATTCAAATATTAAAAATGAAGAAGCCAATAATATCAATGATTTATTGTTAAAATACCCAAATATCCGACACATCATTTTTAACGGTAAAAGTGCTGAAAAATTTTATAATCGATATTTTACTAAAAAAGAATATATTTCTTATCATACATTAAGCTCTACCAGCCCTGCCAATGCCAGAAAACAACTCGATGAGAAATTGACGGAATGGACTGTGATACATAACCTGTTGAAATATTAAAAGCTTAAAGGGTAATTTTAACTTATAACTTGCACATGTTTTAAAATGCGATTCGCTAAAATTCAACAATAAATGACAATACAGCAATAAAACTTAACAATTAGCAAACTATCATATAAACAAAAAGCATAAGATTTTAGCTCCTTAAATAAGTTTAACAAAAAAATATAAAATCAAATTAGCATAAAATTCAAAAATGTATTAAATTTAGATTAAACTTTTAATATGCTGTTTCATCTTTAAAAATCTAATTAACATGATAACAAAAATTAAAAATTGGGTAAAATTTGGTGTGCCGGCAATATTTTTATTGCTTATGCTCTATGCTGTTTTTTTTATGGAAAACAAGGGCGACCCTGAGTTTGGTGCATTTGGTAAAGCGGATACTTTCATTTTTTTATTAATAATAATCGTTGTATTATACCTTATTGCAGGAATTATTGTTTGGGCAATAAAAAAAACAAATTTCCTATTCCTCTCTGCATTATTTTCGGCAATAGTAATTACAATTATCCTTCTTATTTTGATTGCAATTGGTTAATAAAAAATAAATGGTTCTTTATTAATGTCGTTCGTCCAAAATATTCACATAAAACACTAAAAATCAATAAAGTAATCATTATACACATTTACTAATCTGTACATCTGTGGCAAAACTTTTAATAATTTAAATTATAGCTTTTAAAATTTACATAAAATACTAAATATCAGAAAATTAACAATTATTACATCCACTAATTTGTGCATCTGTGGCAAAAATTTTAATAAATACTACAACTTTACCAAAGGTAAAATTTCATTTTCAAATTCATTTTCAAAATTAGGGGTAAAAATTCCTTTTCTTAAATTCTTTTTTATTTCCTTAAAAGTCCAAAATTTTCCGTCTGCTAATTCATCTTTATTAATTTTAATTTTTTGATTGGTTTTTGCAAAAAACAAGTAAACCAACTCACGCTCAATATCACTTTCCCATACATAATTCTTAATAAATTGATAATCAGCATTTGTAATACCAATCTCCTCTCGAACCTCTTTTTCCAAACCTTCTTCTAAACTTTCGCCTGCCGATATATGCCCACCCACAGCCGTATCCCATTTTCCCGGCTGTGTTTCTTTATTTTCAGGACGTTTTTGTAAAAATATACGACCGTTTTCATCAAAAAAATGCACGTGTACCACGGGGTGCAACAAACTTTTATCCGAATGACAAGCCGAACGGGGCGCTTTGCCAATTACCTTACCGGTTTCGTCCACTAAAGGCAGCCACTCCTCTCCTACTAATCTTTTGGATTTTAGTTTATTACGTATTAGTTCAAAAATAAAATACACACCAAACATTATATAAAATAAGCCCCCACTGATAAATACCCAAGCCTCTTTACTCATATAATAAGCTGAATAAATAATCAAAATCACATGCAAAAGAAAGAGCCAAAACATCACTTTTAAACTACGTTTAAACTGCAATTCCATCATTGGGTTCATTTCAACACCTTTCATATAGCGCTGCCCCATTTTCATCATAATATTTTTATCGGAAAAAGCAGAAATTCCTATTAATAAAACAAAAATTAGCTCAATCAGCGCAGGCTTTAATTTAAAAAAGATATCATCGTGCAAAAGCAATGAAATACCACCAAATACGACCAAAAACAGGGTATCAACAATCACAAATTTTTCAAGTCGCTTCTCTTTTAAATATATGTACATCAGTTCAATAAGCCCAAAGCCCAATGCAAAATAAATCCCGGCTTCCGTACCCAAATATTCATCAACGACAATAAAAACCAACAAGGGCAAAAAACCCGGCAACATTTTTTTTAATAAATCTGCTTTATTCATTTTTAAAAATTAAAAGAAAAGGCAAAGTTAAAAATATTCATAAATTACAGAATTAAGCCTGCAAATTACAAAAAGTCGTTCCTGAAAATGTAATAATCAACAAAAAGTCGTACGAAAAAATGTAATAATCAACAAAAAGTCGTACGAAAAAATGTAAGTTTTCACAAAAGTTCTTCCGAAAAATGTAAATTCTTATTAAATTTGTAAAAAATATCAAATAAATTCAATAAAATATGCAACGTAAAGAATATACCAATCTTTTGAAATGGAAAAGTTCAAAAAACAGAAAACCACTTATTATCAGAGGTGCAAGACAAGTTGGCAAAACATGGTTAATGAAAGAATTCGGAGAAAAAGCCTATAAGCAATATATGTATGTAAATTTAGAAACACACAAACATTTAAAACAAGTTTTTGAACAATATGACATCAATTTAATCATTGATGCCTTACAAATAGAAACTTCGATAAAATTTGATGCTAAAAATACATTAATTATCCTTGATGAAATACAAGAGATACCGGAAGCATTAAATTCATTAAAATATTTTTACGAAAATGTACCACATTATCATATAATTGCGGCAGGCTCACTTTTGGGTGTAGCATTGCATAAAAATACATCATTTCCTGTAGGAAAAGTTGATTTTTTAAATCTTTATCCCTTAAATTTCAAAGAATTTTTACACGCTTTAAATGAAAATGCACTTATTGATTTAATAGAAAATGCAAATTGGGAACTTATTAAAACATTCAAAAACAAGTACATTGAAAAATTAAAACAATACTACTTTGTTGGTGGTATGCCTGAAGCTGTTGTAGAATTTTCAAATAACAAAGACTATAATAGTGTTCGCGAGATACAGAACAACATACTCTCAGCTTACGAACAAGATTTCTCAAAACATGCCCCTACTACAATTATTCCACGTATTAGAATGATTTGGAACTCCATACCTGCACAATTATCAAAAGAAAATAAAAAATTTATATACGGATTATTAAAAAAAGGGGCAAGAGCCAAAGAGTATGAATTAGCCTTATCGTGGTTAGTCGATACCGGATTAGTTTATAAAATTCATAATGTAAATAAACCGGCAATACCTTTAAAAGCATATGAAGATATAAATACATTTAAACTTTTCATTCTTGATACAGGTTTACTTAGTGCACTAAGTCAATTAGATAGCCATACGCTTTTAGAAGGAAACAGCATATTTGAGGAATTTAAAGGTGCACTTACCGAGCAATATGTATTACAGCAACTTACAAGTCAAAAAGACCTGTATATTTACTATTGGTCATCACAAAAATCAAAAGCCGAAATCGATTTTCTCATACAAACAAATAATAAAATTATTCCCCTTGAAGTAAAAGCAGCAGAAAATTTACAAGCAAAGAGTCTAAAAGTATTTGCAAAAAAATATAAGCCCCTTTTATCAATCAGGACTTCGATGTCTGATTTTCGTAAAGAAACTTGGATGGTAAATATTCCATTATATACACTTAATTCGCACATTTGGAACATTAAAATATAGATAATATTTGTAATAATTTTTATACCTTTGCTACGCAAACAATATTAAAATACAATTAATGATTGCAAAAAATTTACGAATTATTTATATGGGCACACCCGATTTTGCGGTAGCTCCACTAAAAGAACTTATTGAAAACCAATATAATGTAGTTGCTGTGGTAACAGCACCCGATAAACCCGCCGGAAGAGGCAAAAAATTAAGAAAATCTGCCGTAAAAGAATATGCCGAAACACAAAATTTAAACATTTTACAGCCCGAAAAATTAAAAAATCCGGAATTTAACAAACAACTTCAAGAATTAAAACCCGATTTGAATATTGTGGTAGCATTCAGGATGTTACCGGAAATGGTTTGGCAACTCCCCAAACTCGGTACATTTAATTTACATGCCTCGCTCCTGCCACAGTATCGTGGTGCAGCACCTATAAATTGGGCAATTATTAACGGCGAAACAAAAACGGGATTAACTACTTTTTTTATTGATAAAGAAATAGATACCGGCAAAATTATTTTACAGGAAGAAATAGAAATTGCACATAACGACAATGTAGGCACATTGCACGACAAAATGATGCAAAAAGGGGCAAAATTAGTGCTTAGAACCGTTAATCTGATTGCCGAGGGTAATTATGAACCAAAAGCACAAAACGCGCTGATAAAAGATGTTTCGCAACTTAAACCGGCACCTAAAATATTTAAAAACGATTGTAAAATTAATTGGGAACAACAGGGTAAGAAAATATATGATTTTATTCGCGGATTAAGCCCCTATCCGGCAGCTTGGACTGTTTTTCAAAGCATCGAAGGCGACAAAATATTATCGGCAAAAATATTTGAAGCGGATTATTTACCCGAAAAACATGAAATGATAACAGCCGATATAGACAGCGATAAAAAAACATATTTACATATTGCTGTCACCGATGGTTTCATTGTCATAAAAGAAATTCAATTAGAAGGAAAAAAACGACTGAAAATACAAGATTTTTTACGCGGTTTTGACATTGAAAATTATTTAATCGACCCAAAACCCTCTTGTTTAATATAATAGGTAACTAAATAATTAGTAATTGGTATAACAATCCGCCGGTTGGCGGACAAGTTTAAACAATTCAACAGTATAACAGTTTAACAGTTTAACAATTCAACAGTTTATTATGCAAAAAAGACAATTAATAATAGATATTTTGGAATACGAAAATGCAAACGAATTAAAACCCGAAGAAAAAAAACTCTTTGATAAAGCAAAAGAAATTTCCGCTAATGCATACGCACCATATTCTGACTTTAAGGTAGGTGCTGCCGTTTTACTTGAAAACGGCGAAATAATTACCGGCTCAAACCAAGAAAATGCAGCTTACCCTTCGGGTTTGTGTGCTGAACGCGTAGCACTTTTCTGGGCAAATTCACAATACCCCGATGTGGCTGTAAAAGCCATTGCCGTTATTGCACAAAAAAACAATAAATTTATTGAAAAACCGGTTGCTCCCTGTGGTGCATGTCGTCAAGTTATTTTAGAAACCGAAACACGTTTTCAGAAAAACATTAAAATCATACTGGCAAGTTCAGGCAAAATATCAGTTTTCGATAATGCACACTCGCTTTTACCCATAAATTTTGATAAAGATGCGCTAAATTTTTGAGCAAACCGATAGATATCAAAATCTTTAAAATCTAAAATGATTGATTATAAACTTTATGGTGGCTCTTTTGAAACTATATAGAAAGTCATTTATTTGTTAAACTCATTCCAAAGCACATCCTCAGGCGGCTCTGCAACAATCTTTAACAATTCTTTTTTAACGGGGTGCACAAACTCAACCATTCGTGCATGCAAGTGAATACCTCCATCAGGATTAGAGCGTGGAAAACCGTATTTTAAATCGCCTTTAATATGCAATCCTATTTTTGCCAATTGTGCACGTATTTGATGATGCCTGCCGGTATGCAATTCAACTTCAAGCAAATAATACCTGTTTG
>JALSLF010000457.1 GCA_026988445.1 Bacteroidales bacterium | reverse complement strand
CTTTTTTGGTAGAGCTTGGAGCGAACCACTTTTAATTGAAATAGCTTATGCTTATGAGCAAGGAACAAAACACCGTAAAATGCCGGAGTTTTTAGTTCATGATTAAAAGCTAAGTTGAGCAATAAATCGCTCAATCTATGTAAAATTTATTATTTTTTTCATAAAAAAGCGGGCTTGGTTTATGATTAATCAAGCCCGAATATAAATTATGCAAAAATAATATTGTTGTAGATAGGATAATAATGTCTATTTTAAAGCCTAACTTTATTAAATATGCAAAACATTATTGAAAAATTCTATAGAGCATTTGCGGTTTTGGATGTCGAAACGATGTTAGCATGCTATCATCCGGAAGTTGTTTTTATTGACCCTGCATTTGGGAAACTAAAAGCGGAGAAAGCTAAAAACATGTGGAGAATGTTATGTCATTCGCAAAAAAAAGAAAACTTCATAATTAATTGGTCGGGTATTAAATTTGATGAGAAAGTTGGTAAAGCAAATTGGGAAGCCTTTTATACTTTTAAAAATACAGGCAGAAAAGTACACAATATTATTTCTGCAAAATTCAAATTTAAAGATGGTTTAATTATTGAGCATACCGATAATTTCAACCTACACCATTGGGCTAAACAAGCAATGGGTTTCAAAGGGTATCTATTGGGAGGTACAAACTTTTTTAAGAAAAAATTGCAAGCAAATACAAATCGCTTATTAAAAAAATTTGAAAAAACTATGAAATAAAATTTAAATGATTGATAAAAAACAAATATCTCCTAAACAAGCATTAATAAAAGCCCAAAATTTATGTGCCCGCTCAGAAAAATGCAAAGCAGATATACGCCAAAAACTCTATGATTGGCAAATTTCAAGTCAGGATATTAATAAAATAATTGATTTGTTGATTCAAGAGAAATTTATTGATGAATTGCGATATGCAGAATACTTTGTCAGGGATAAATACCGCTTTAATAAATGGGGACGAATCAAAATTGCCTATATTTTAAAACAAAAACAGATTCCCAAAAATTTTATTAATCAAGCATTACATGAAATAAACGAAAAAGAATATCGCGAAAGCATAAAAAATGAAATAATAAAAAAACATAAAAACATAAAAAATACCGAAGCACATAAACTCAAAGAAAAACTGCTCCGGTTTTCCCAAAGTCGTGGTTATGAATTAGAAATAAGTTTAGATATAATTGAAAAAATAATTTCAAGCAAAATTGATTAAGCTGAAAGAAAACAATGCACTAATCCTCAAAGCCACGTTCTAAGATTTTATCTAAATCCTCTTGTGTGTCAATCGAAATATTTTCATACTCGGTTTCCAATACTCTGATTTTAAATCCGTTTTCCAACCAACGGTTTTGTTCCAAAGATTCAGCAATTTCTAATGACGAAGGTGCTAATTGTGTAATTTTACGTAAAATATCCGAACGATATCCGTATAAACCAAGATGTTCGTAATAAGTAAACTTATTAAACCAATCTTTTTTATCGGCATTTTGGATATAAGGTATGGTAGAACGGCTAAAATAAATGGCTTCATTATTTGTATTCATAATAACTTTCGGACAACTCGGGTCAAAAACTACCTCCGGCTCGGTAATTTTTTTTATTAGAGTAGATATTTCAGTAGTTTCATCTTTAAAACTAACGGCAATATCTTTAATTTGTTGGGGCTGAATAAAAGGCTCATCTCCCTGAATATTAATTACTACCTCAAATTTATTACCGGTTTCTTGTTCAAATATATCCAAGGCTTCCATACAACGGTCGGTACCGCTTTGATGATTTTCCGAAGTCATGACAACTTGACCGCCAAAACCTTTAACCTCCTTAAAAATTCGTTCGTCATCCGTTGCAACTACTACATAATCAAGCGATTTCAATGCTTGTAAATAAACACGTTCAATCATTGTTTTACTTCCTATCTTAACCAAAGGCTTGCCCGGAAACCTTGAAGATGCCCACCTAGCCGGTATTACTCCCAATATTTTCATTGCTTAATATTTTAAAAATAAATTCTATTTATTTTGACATTATTAAAATAATTATTTACTTTGCTTAATATTTTATTTGTGTAAACCTGTTTTTTACACATTATTCCAAAATTAAATTGTAATTTTGTCAGTTCGAACAGTTCGTAAAGACAAGAATTATTGCTGCGAAATTATTATTTAATTTTTTAATAAAAAATTTTCGATGAATTTACAAAGCATCAAACAACGTTTTGGAATAATTGGTAATTCACCTTTATTAAATCGTGCAATAGAAGTTGCAATGCAGGTTGCACCTACCGATTTATCGGTATTGATTACCGGTGAAAGTGGAACAGGTAAAGAAATATTTCCGCAAATCATCCATCATTTAAGTCCGCGAAAACACAATAACTATATTGCGGTAAACTGTGGTGCAATACCCGAAGGTACTATTGATTCGGAACTATTCGGACATGAAAAAGGAGCATTTACCGGTGCACACGACACACGAAAAGGGTATTTTGAGCATGCCGATAAAGGTACCATTTTTTTAGATGAAGTAGCAGAATTACCCCTTTCTACACAAGTACGTTTATTACGTGTTCTTGAAACCGGAGAATTTATGAAAGTAGGCTCATCTAAAGCACAAAAAACCGATGTACGCATTGTAGCTGCAACAAATGTAAATGTTTTAGAGGCTGTGCATAGCGGAAAATTTCGTGAAGATTTATATTATCGTTTAAATACCGTACCTATTCAAATTCCACCTTTGCGCGAACGAAAAGAAGATATTTTATTACTTTTCAGAAAATTTGCACAAGATTTTAGTGAAAAATACCGTATGCCACCTGTAAAATTAGACGAAGAAGCACAACAAATATTTTTAAACTACCGGTGGCCAGGAAACGTTCGGCAATTAAAAAACATTACCGAACAGCTTTCAATCATTGAACAAAACAGGATTATCACCGGAGAAGAAATTAAGCAATATTTACCGGATTATCAAGGGCCAAAACTTCCGGCAATTTATAAAGGTGTCGATAATCAAACATTTGCCTCTGAACGTGAGATTTTATACAAAATCCTTTTTGATATGAAAAAGGATATGAATGATTTAAAAAAAGTAGTGGAAGAATTAAAAATGGCGAAAGGACAAATTAATACTTACCCTGAAAATAATGAAATTATTGATTCTTTTTATCCGGATGGAAGTCTTATTGAAACTAAAACACAGAAGAAATCTTTTGAAATAGATAAAAGTTTCAATATTCAAGATACAGAAGAGTTTGTTGAAGAATCACTTTCATTGGAAGCAAAAGAAATTGAATTGATAAAAAAAGCATTAGACAAACATAAAGGAAAAAGAAAGGCTGCAGCACAAGATTTGGGAATTTCGGAACGAACTTTGTATAGAAAAATAAAAGAATACAATATTGAACAATAAATTATTGAAAATGATTGTTTTCCTTATCGGAAAAACACAAATAATACATGACTTAATAAATGGATTTAAAAAAAAATAAAATATTATTAATACTTTTTTCGGGAATAATTATTCTACAATCATGTGGCGTTTATTCTTTTACGGGAGCTTCAATTCCACCCGGAGCAAAAACCGTTTCGGTAGATTATTTTAAATACAGTGCTCCTATTTTTAACCCGACACTGAGTAATGATATTACCGAAATGCTCCAAAATAAATTAACATCGCAAACTTCGCTCAATTTAACCGATGGAAAAGGCGATTTACAATTTAAAGGCGAGATTGTCGGATATTCAGTTGCTCCTGTATCAATAACATCAGGAGCAGACCCTACTGCACAGTACAATAGGTTAACCATAAAGGTAAAAGTAGAATTTATAAATGAATTGGATGAAACGGCAAATTTCACACAAACATTTTCACGTTTTGCCGATTATCCTGCATCACAAAATTTAAGTGCGGCAGAGCCAAACATAGTTCCGGTAATTATTGAATTGATTACCGATGATATATTTAATAAAGCTGTTGTAAATTGGTAAACATTCAGGTATGGATATTAACAAAATAATTGATATAATAGAGGGAAAAGAAGAATGTACAAAAGATACCCTGAAAGAAATAAAGCAAGTAATTAACGACTTTCCTTATTTCCAAACCGGGCATATGCTTTTGCTAAAATCCTTACATTTAACAGATACAGTAAAGTACAACGAACAGTTAAAAATTTCAGGTGTTTTTATTTCAAATAAAGTTAAATTATTTAAATTTATTAATCGTTCTGTTTCTGAATTAAAAGCAGAAGCAACACAAAAAGAATTAAGCCAACAAAAGACTGATAAAAAAACAGTTAGTATTAAATCAATAAACAACAAAGAAACCGCAAAGGAATCTTCAGCAAAAATATCCTTATCGGATAAGGACAAAAAAGAGCTGGTTGACACCAAAGAAAAATCAATTCAAGACATTAAAGTTGTACAAAAAACAGCACAAAAATCAAAAACAACAAGCGAACCTGAACAAAAAGAGCTTAAAACAAAGATTACAAGAATAAAAAAAGAGCCAAGAGTTTCGGTAAATGTATCGGATGATGAAATTTATGAAAAATCAAAACAACAACATAAAAAAATTGTAAAAGACTTTTTTGTTGATCCTGATAAAGAAGTGATTATTATTGATGAAACTACAAAACAGGAAGATATTAAAAAATTGATTAATATTCCTGAAAAAAGTGTAAAAAATAAGGAAACAGAGAAAACGGTTAAAGTTTCAAGGGTTGAAAAAATTAAAAAAGTAAGAGAACCTAAAAAAGTAGAGAAAAATATTCCTAAAACAGAAGCAAAAAAAGAAGCCGAATTAAAAAAGACGATACCTCCGATTAAAAAAGAGGAAAAAGTTGATATAAAGAAAAAGGAAGATATAAAACAAACAGTAAAGCCCCCTGTTCAAGAGAAAAAACAAAGTACCGATAAAACTCCAAAAAGACAGGCGGATGTAATGAACGAAATTTTCTCAAAAATCAGGGCTATTAAAAAGGAAATGAATATTGCAACAGATGAGAATAAAGAAACAATTGAAATTAGCCCTGAAAAAAAAGAAAAAACACATAGAATAGTTGATAAAACCAAAGGTATTGTTAAAGAAAAAGAAAGTATAGAAAAAAAAGAAAGTATAGAGAAAGATAAAGATATTGAGAAAAAAACTGAAATTAAAGAAGAAAAAAAACAAGTCCCCGAACCAATAATCAAAGAAACACAAAAAGAAGAAAAGGAAAAAAAGGAAGAAAAGGAAGACAGAGAACTGACTGCCTGGGATTTGGTAAAACAACATCAAAAAAATAAATTTAAAAAAATAGACAAAGTACCTTCAGGAAAAAGTAAAATTGAGGAATACCTGGAACAACAAACAAATAACGGGAAAAAATTAACTTCAAACGAAATTGCAGAAGAAAAAACAAAAATTGAAAAAATTCAAGAGCTTGTAACAGATACACAAAAAGAAAATAGTACAGAAAAGAAAGAAGAAAAGGAAAAAGAAGAAATTGTTTCTGAAAAACTTGAAACAAAACAACCCGAGCAAAAAGAAAAAGAAAGTGCTGCTGATGCTTTACTTAGACGTATTGCAATGAAAAAACAACAGTTAAAAGAGAAAAAGGATAATGAACAAGAGACCAAAGAAGAAACAATAAAAAAAGAACAAACAGAAAAAATAAAAGAGGAGCCAGTAGTAAAAGATACAGAAAAACAAATTGAAAATACTGAAAAAACATACACAAAAAATGAAACAAAGAAAGAAATTGAAGAGCTAAAAGAAGAAAAACAAGAAAAGAAAAAGGTAAAGAAAACACAAAAATTAATTGAAGAATTTATCAACAAAGCAGATACTTTAGAACGTATTAAACCGGACAAAGAGCCTGCTATTAAAGGAGATATTTCAGTAAAAAGCACAGTCGAAAAAGATGATTTTATTACCGAGGCAATGGCTGATTTATACGTTCAACAAAAATATTATCAAAAGGCAATTGATGCATATAAAAAATTAATTTTGAAATTTCCACAAAAAAAGACTTACTTTGCAATCCAAATAAAAAAAGTAGAAAGTTTAATTAAAAAATAACAAATAGTAAATTATCATGTACACATTAATCGCTATTTTAACAATTATTGCAAGTATTTTAATGATTTTAATCGTTTTAGTGCAAAATTCAAAAGGTGGAGGTTTGGTTTCAAACTTTTCTTCATCAAATCAAATTATGGGTGTTCGGAAAACTGCCGACTTTCTTGAAAAAGCTACTTGGGCTTTGGCAATTGCCATTTTAGTACTAAGTATTGCCGGAAGTATGGCTATCCCAAGAAATACCGGTAATCAAAAAGAGACCATCTTAAAAGACAATATTGAAAATGCCGCTGAAATGCCGGTTGTCCCTACTGTTCCACCTACAAGTAGCGAAACACAAAATAAGTAGTAGAATATTTATTACAAAAAACATAGAGCTGCCTTATTTCAGGCAGCTTTTTTTATACATATCTTAACTTTTTAAGTTAAGATATTCGATACAATTACAGGCATTAGCACACAATCACCGCCAAACTGTCAGTGCAATGCCAATTTGTAAAGAGTACAACAACACACCAACAACATTCAAATAATCAACACAATAGCAAATATCTTACAATTTAATATGCAAAATTGACATATTTTAACTGCCTAAAAGCCCGAATAAAACCGAATATTTGCTTTGGCACAAATTATGAAAGGAAAGAGCATCGAAAAATAAGTATTAACGTTTAAATTAAAAACGATAAAATATGGCAGAAGTAAATATTAAACCGCTTGGAAATCGTGTTCTTGTTGAACCGTCCGTAACGGAAGAAAAAACAGCCTCAGGCATTATTATTCCGGATACCGCAAAAGAAAAACAACAAAGCGGTATTGTTTTGGCAGTAGGCAGTGGTTCAAAAGATAATCCAATGGAAGTTAAAGTAGGTGATAAAGTTATCTACGGAAAATTCAGTGGAACCGAAATAGAACACAACGGTAAAGATTATCTTATTTTAGAACAAGCAGATATTTTAGCAATTGTATAAGTAATAACAAAAATTTATAAACCATTAAAAATTAAGTTAAAATGGCAAAGGAAATTAAATTTAACATAGAAGCTCGCAATATGCTTAAAGAAGGCGTTGACCAATTAGCAAACGCCGTGAAAGTTACATTAGGGCCAAAAGGAAGAAATGTAATTATCGAGAAAAAATTCGGTGCACCACAAATTACAAAAGATGGTGTTACCGTAGCAAAAGAAATTGAACTTCCCGATCAGTTTGAAAACATGGGAGCTCAAATGGTAAAAGACGTAGCTTCAAAAACAGCTGATGATGCAGGTGATGGTACAACTACTGCAACTGTACTTGCTCAATCAATTATTAATGTTGGTTTAAAAAATGTTGCTGCCGGTGCGAACCCAATGGATTTAAAACGCGGTATTGACAAAGCTGTTGCAAAAGTTGTTGAAAACATCAAATCCCAATCAAAAGAAGTTGGCGACGACAACAAAAAAATTGAACAAGTTGCTAAAATTTCTGCAAACAACGATGCAGAAATCGGTAAATTAATTGCCGAAGCAATGGGCAAAGTTAAAAACGATGGTGTTATTACCGTTGAAGAGGCAAAAGGTACAGATACTACTGTTGAGGTAGTTGAAGGTATGCAATTTGACCGCGGATATATTTCTCCATACTTTATTACCGATTCTGAAAAAATGGAAGCTGTTTTAGAAGAGCCTTATATTCTTCTTTACGACAAAAAAATCTCGGTAATGAAAGATTTGCTTCCTGTTCTTGAACCGGTTGCACAAAACGGTCGTCCGTTATTGATTATTGCCGAAGATGTTGACGGAGAAGCTTTAGCTACATTGGTAGTTAATAAATTACGCGGTTCATTGAAAATTGCAGCCGTTAAAGCTCCCGGATTTGGCGACAGAAGAAAAGAAATGCTTCAAGACATTGCTATTTTAACCGGTGGTACTGTTATTTCGGAAGAAACAGGCATGAAATTAGAACATGCTACCATGGAAATGTTAGGTACTGCCGAAAAAGTAGTAATGGATAAAGACAATACTACCGTTGTTAACGGTCGTGGTGATAAAGAACAAATTGATGCTCGTGTTAAACAAATCAGAGCTCAAATTGAAACCACTACTTCTGATTACGATAAAGAAAAATTACAAGAGCGTTTGGCTAAATTAGCCGGTGGTGTTGCCGTACTTTATGTAGGTGCTGCATCTGAGGTTGAAATGAAAGAGAAAAAAGACCGTGTGGACGATGCATTAAGTGCTACAAGAGCAGCCGTTGAAGAAGGAATTGTTCCCGGTGGTGGTGTTGCATTAATTCGTGCATTAGAATCAATCAAAGATTTAAAAGGCGAAAACGAAGACGAAAACACAGGTATCGACATCATTCGCAGGGCACTTGAAGAGCCTTTACGCCAAATTGTTGCTAATGCAGGCGGCGAAGGCGCTATTGTTATCCAAAAAGTTAGAGAAGGTAAAGAAGATTTCGGATACAATGCACGAACCGATGTATATGAAAACTTATACGAAGCAGGTGTAATTGACCCGACTAAAGTGGTTCGTATCGCCGTTGAAAACGCAGCTTCAATTGCCGGTATGTTATTAACTACCGAAGCGGTCATTGCCGACGAGAAAGAAGAGAATCCTCCAATGCCACCTATGGGCGGCGGCGGAATGGGCGGCGGAATGCCAATGATGTAATCTGCCAATAATCATTCTATATATTTTCAAAGAGCTTGCCTGGTTTTAGGCAAGCTCTTTTTTTTGTCCTCATTAAACCATAATTAAGCGATATTTACTATTTTTGCATAATAATTTTAAAGATATGATTTCGAAAGACCAAATAAAAGACATTGAAAAACGCGGACAGGCGTTGAGGAGGCATCTTTGACATAGATGACAAACTGATTACACTACAAAACGAAGAAGAAAAAACACAAGCTCCCGACTTTTGGGACGAACCTAAAAAAGCCGAACAACAACTTAAAAAAATTCAAAGCATAAAAGTTTGGACAGACGCTTATAAAAAAGTGGAGCAAGCCATTGAAGATTTATTAGTTCTATACGAGTTTGCTCAAGAGGGTGATGCCGATGAAAAAGAACTTAGCGTGGAATACGAAAAGTGTTTAGAGCTTGTTGAGGATTTGGAAAGCCGTAATATGTTGCGCAACGAAGAAGATAAACTCGGGGCAATTCTTAAAATTAACTCCGGTGCCGGCGGTACCGAAAGTTTGGATTGGACAGCCATGCTTATGCGCATGTACATCCGCTGGGGCGAACAAAACGGCTATAAAGTACGCGAGAGCTACCGTTTAGATGGTGAAATTGTTGGTGTGAGCACGGTTACCTTAGAATTTGAAGGTGAATATGCTTACGGTATGCTGAAAAGTGAGAACGGAGTACATCGTTTGGTACGTCTATCGCCTTTTGACTCGGCAAATAAAAGACATACTACTTTTGCATCGGTTTACGTAGCTCCCATTGTTGATGAAAGTATTGAAATTATTATTAATCCGGCAGATATAAAATGGGAAACTTATCGCTCGGGGGGAGCCGGCGGACAAAATGTAAATAAAGTAGAAACCGGCGTACGTTTAAGGCATATTCCTTCGGGCTTAGTGGTAGAAAATACCGAAACCCGCTCGCAACTTAAAAATAAGGAAAATGCCATGCGTATTTTAAAATCACATCTTTACGAAGAAGAATTACGAAAAAAACGTGAAGAGCAAGCAAAAATTGAAGGAAATAAGAAAAAAATAGAATGGGGTTCACAAATTCGTTCATATGTTATGCATCCGTATAAAATGGTAAAAGACCTGCGTACAGGATACGAAACATCAAATGTACAAGCAGTGCTCGACGGTGACCTGAATGTTTTTATTAAAGCTTATTTAATGCAGTTTGGAGGTGATTAATTTCTAAATTGAATGCTTTTAAAAACATACAATTAGTAGTGTTTATAAAAGAAGAATTGCGTATATTTGTATATTAATAAAACCCAAGCTTATCGATATTTGTAATCTGAATATCTAAAATAAAACCGTCATAAAGTTCTGTAATGAATTTTCAACTTAGATTTTTAGATGTATTATAAAATTCAATGAAAGAGCGCACAAAAAATATATCAGATTTAATAAAAAAAAGAATAAAGCAAATAGATGAAAAAGCCCAGATAATTCTTTACGGCTCCCGTGCCTTAGGAAGAGAAAATAAAGAATCGGATTGGGATATATTGATTTTAACAGATTATCAGCCAAACATATTTAAAGAAAGAGAATTCAGGAAACATTTATATGATTTGGAATTAGAACTGGAAGAAGTCTTTTCAATATTTATTTTTTCGAAAAAAGATTGGGAAAACAAACAAAAAATCACTCCATTTTATCATAATATAAAAAAAACGGGAATTATTCTGTGACACCTGACGAAAGAAAACAATATGTACAATACAGAATAGAAACAGCATATAAGACTTTTGATGCTGCAAAAGTTTTATACGACAATGGCTTCTATAATTCTGCAATAAATAGATTATATTATTCATTATTTTATGCAATAAATGCACTTTTAGTAAAAAATGAAATCTATGCGCAAACACATTCAGGCATAAGAAATCAGTTTTCTTTACATTTTATAAAAACGATGATTCTTGACAAAAAGCACGGAAGACTAT
>JALSLF010000456.1 GCA_026988445.1 Bacteroidales bacterium | reverse complement strand
GGTGGTGGTGGCGGTGGAATTGAGAATATGATGGGTATGGCAATGATGCAGCAAATGATGAATCAGCAACAGCAGCAAAACAATCAAAATACACAAAACCAGAATACAAATGTTCCTCCACCTCCTCCGACAACCCAATATTTTGTTTCGCTAAACGGACAACAGGCGGGACCTTTTGATATGAATACTTTGCAGCAAATGATTTCTCAGGGGCAATTAACAAAAGAAACTTTTGTCTGGAAACAAGGAATGCAAGGTTGGTTGGCTGCCGGTCAGGTGCCGGAAGTTGCAGCACTTTTTGGCGCTGTACCACCTCCACCGCCGCCTCCACCTCCACAATAATATTTTCTATACATAAATATAAGTCGCTTGGTAATTTTCTTATCAAGCGACTATTTTTTTAATTTTTCCGGTACTATTTCCATAAACCTACAACTCTTTATAATCAATGGATAAAAAAAAGTCAAATCAAGAAGAGATAACTTGTCATCAGTGTGGAGCTAAACTCACCTTTGCTCCCGGAACAGATAGTTTAAAATGTGAATTTTGCGGTGCAATTAATGCAATAGAAGTTGATGAAGCGGCTAAAGCAGAAGCACAAAAAGAAATAGATTTTTATGAATTTATCAGTAAACAAGCTGATACGGCTCCTAAAACAGAAGTTTTAACCATAAAATGTGATGGCTGTGGTGCCGAAACAACTTTTGACCCCAATGTGGTTTCTGACCGTTGCGATTTTTGCGACAGTCCGCTTACAGCTAAAGAAGGTCATAAAACAAGTGTAATAGCTCCGGCAGGCATTCTTCCTTTTAAGATTACCGGAAAGGAAGGTATTCAACTTTATCAAAAATGGTTGAAAACGCTTTGGTTTGCACCCAATAAATTAAAAAGCTATGCCCGTCAATCCGAGAAACTTGCGGGTATTTATATCCCTTACTGGACTTATGATGCACGCACTTTTAGTCGTTATACCGGGCAGCGTGGCGATGATTACCAACGTACAGAAACCTATACCAATAGTGATGGAGAAACTGAAGAACGAACCGTAACCGAAACACGTTGGACTTCGGTAAGTGGATCTGTTCGTCGTGATTTTGATGATGTTTTGGTTTCTGCAAGTAAGTCATTGCCTGTAAAGTATATAAATGCGTTGGAACCATGGGATTTGGAAAATGTAGTTCCTTACAATACTAAATATTTGAGTGGCTTTAAATCTGAAACCTATCAAATTGGTTTGGAACAAGGCTATACAACTGCTCAATCTGTTATGGAATTGACAATTCGAGAGGATGTGCGTCGCGATATAGGTGGCGATCATCAGCAAATTACTTCTTTAAATACTGATTACGATAAGGTTACTTTTAAGCACATACTCTTGCCGATTTGGTTAAGTGCTTATCGTTATAACGACAAAGTTTATCGTTTTATGATTAATGGACGTACCGGCGAAGTACAAGGCGAACGACCATATAGTTGGGTAAAAATTACCTTGCTTGTTTTGATGATAATTGCAATAATCGGACTTATTTATTATTTTACAAAGTAATTTGTTGTCTTGTTAATATTCAATTGTTTATTTGATTGATTATCAATAGCCCCATGCTTTAGCATGGGGCAAAAAGTTGAAAAATAGTGGTGTTTTGGCGGAGTTTTGGCTTGCGAAGCCCCAAAATCATGACAAACATGTTAAACATTAATTAGTTACAATTATTGTATGCTACTTAATAGTTACTTTTGCTTTATTTTACTGGGAAGCATTGGCAATTTTCTTTGTTCATAATCACTCAGTAAAGGTAATAGTAAAAATACATCGATAGATTTAGTTGTGATTAGTGGTTCTTTGGAAAGTATCAATTTTTACATAATATTTTGTGTTGTTTCTGAGGAGACACTAATTTTGAGCAAATAAATCCAAAATATGTCCCAACGAGTTCGTAAGATAATTCATATTGATATGGATGCTTTTTTTGCATCCGTGGAACAACGTGATCATCCTGAATTGCGTGCTAAGCCGATTGCCGTTGGCGGTCTGGGTAATAGGGGAGTAGTTGCTGCAGCAAGCTATGAAGCCCGTAAATACGGAGTTTTTTCTGCAATGCCCGGCAAAGTTGCGAAACGCAAATGTCCTTTTTTGATATTTGTAAAACCGCGTTTTGAGGTTTACAAGCAAGTTTCAGCACAAATTCGTCAAATTTTTCTTGAATATACTGATTTGGTTGAGCCACTATCGCTTGATGAAGCCTATTTAGATGTAAGCACTCATAAAAAGGGAAAGCCATCGGCAACATTAATAGCTAAGGAAATTAAGGAGCGTATTAAGAAGGAAACCGGATTAACTGCATCTGCCGGTATTTCTATTAATAAATTTTTGGCAAAAATAGCTTCTGATTATCGAAAACCGGATGGCTTGTTTTTGATAAAACCGGAAGATGCTGAATCGTTTGTGGAAAAATTACCTGTTGAAAAATTTTTTGGTATCGGTAAAGTTACCGCTCAAAAAATGCATAAAATGGGAATTTATTCAGGTAGCGATCTTAAAAAAATCTCTGAAATTGAATTAATCAAACGTTTTGGTAAACAGGGAAGCTATTATTATCATATTGCGCGGGCTATTGATTTACGCGAAGTGAAACCAAATCGTTTACGAAAATCGGTAGGAGCCGAAAACACCTTTGAAGATGACCTGTCGGATTTTAATGAAATGGAAAATGAATTAAAAAAAATTGCCCATAAGCTTATGGAGCGGATTATAAAAGCCGATACATTTGGCAAAACGCTGACCTTAAAAATTAAATTCTCCGATTTTAAACAAATTACCCGCAGTAAAACTTTTCATCAAGATATTATGACTTTTGAAGATTTATGGAAATCAGGTTTGGAATTGTTATCAGCACTTGATTTTTCAGGTAAAAAAGTGCGTTTGTTGGGTTTATCTGTTTCAAACTTAAGGAATGATGAAAGTTCCGATAGAGCTATTCAGTTAACTTTTGATTTTTAGAATCCGCTTCTTTACTAAATGATATATCTATATATTTAGATGTTTTGTGTATAGATTCATTAATTTAATGTAAAATTTTTGTTAATTCATCATACAAAAGTATAAAAAAATTTGTGTATAATTTATTTATACGTACTTTCGCACGTCAGAGAAGAGGGAATTTTCAGATAAATATGCGAAAAAGCAATGTTTAAAAGCTTCTGTTGTGTAGTTTATATTAACTATCTCAGGGCTAAGCTATATAATTAATCTTATTTAAAATATTAAAATCATGCAAACATTACCATCAAAACACCGGCGTGAATGGGCAGACTTACTAATTGGCTCCCATGAAATTAAGTTAACTAATTTCATTCTTCAAATGAAAGTAACAAATGCACGAAAAAAAATTAAAGAAGGTTCATTGTCTCTCTCAGATGCTATCGATGAAATTTATGATTTATGTGAAAAGTATCAAAAGGCTATTGGTATGGAGAATGATATCAGACAAATTTTCAATCAAGGGATGAAGTCTGAAAATAAAACCTTAATTTTTTAAATCTAAACTCATGGAAAGTAAATTATATACAATTCAAGAAACAATTCAGTTAATTGAAGCAGGGAAACTTTTAGCCCTAGCAGCAGACGAGGCAATCCTGAAACAACTACCTAAGGGTAATTGGATTGCAGGAACTACACCTTATTTTATGGATACTGAAAAGGGTGTTTTTAGTAAAACGCATATTTATGTTAACGAATTGTCAACATTTGGAAATGAATACTCTATAAAAGTTTATGATGAAGATAATATTTATGATATTGCTAACAACGCTTATGTTAATGGTTATACACTTATTATAATTCCTCCATTTCAAGAAATTCATAAAAAATATGCGCTTGAAGCTGATAATATAGAGGGTTTATACAATAATCCGATAATAGGTTGGGTTGCCGGTAGTGATTTGTCAGGAAATCAGGTACCAAAAACTTTTAATGGAACCATATCTGAGTTATATATTAATAAGGCGGTGGCAGTTCATATTAAATTACCTGATACTAAATTTGCTGAAGTTCAAATTGTGAATATTTTTGAGCGAGATGAAAATAGTGATGAGATTCAGTTTTTTGAAGATGGGTTTGAATGCGATTATTGTATTATTAATGGGAAAAAGACACTGTTGTCTGCTTATCTGAAACAGAACAATATTGATGTGAAAAGTCCACTTGTGGCTGATTATTCTGGTGCAATGATAAATATAAGTATAAAAAAAGTAGATAATGAGAAAGTAAGTTTTTATGCTCCGTTTTTTCATGATCGAGTTTATAAATTTGCAAAAAAAATTAATGATTACGTTTGTGAGTTTGAGAAAAATATTCCCAAGTTAGAAGTACAGTCGGAGTTTTCTTGTAATTGCATACTCAATTATTTATATGGTAATTTAGAAAATAAAAAAATAAAAAGCACTTCCGGACCTATAACTTTTGGTGAAATTGCTTATAAATTATTAAATCAAACATTGATACATCTTATTATATCAGATAAGTAGTTAGATAAATTGTTTGGTTTTTGCACATACGCTTATAAATGTTTATTTTCTTCTATTGCGATACATGGCTCGAATTTTTTATTCGCTTCATGTATCGTATGGCTTAGCTATAAATTATTCATTCAGATTGATATGAATATTGATTAATTTGGGTATATCTGTTAATGCCCCTTATTGTAAATACTTACCATAACTAAGATTATTCTTACTCTACCCAAAAACCGGTGTGCATACAGTTAATAATAGGGCTGTTATAGTACTTCTACTAAGAATATACTGGCTATTATATGTGAAAATATTTTATTCTTCATTAGACTAAACCATTATTTTATTCGTTTAAAGCTAATGTAGTCTGGTTTGTTTTGATAATTTCCAAAGAGCCGCTAAAAATGTTAAAATTTTATAAAAAAACATTCTCTGCATAATTCATTTGATATAATGTTGTATTTTCGTTGAATAATAATCTTAAAAATAAAATTAATATGAAGACAAGAAACATTTTACCTATTAGCGTTTCAGGAATGATGAACAAGGTTCTTATTCTTTTTATTGCCGTGTTTTTGATCAGTGTTTCATCGTGTAAGTCCAAAAAACCTGCCGTTACTATTGATGATGAAGAAGTTGTTGAAGACGTAAATACAAATTTAATTGAAGCAAAAGCAAGTTTGCAAAAGATTTTTGACAATCCTGATATGAGTATTGAGGAGAAAGAAAAAATCTTGAATGATGTAAAAGCAATGAATCTTGATGATGATGAGCTAGACAGTATGATTGCTAAGGCAGAAAGTTTAATTACTAAAGAAAAAGAAGAAATTAAACGTAAATCAACCCCTGAATATAAATTAGAAGATTATTTTGCAAAAATTGCAAGTGCAGGAAGTGAAGATGAAGCCAATACTTATATTGACCAAGCTTTAAAAATGTTCAGTTCAAATACGGCTAATGTGTTGATAATAATTGCTGAAGATGCTCATGTAAAAGATTACGACAAACCTACAAACATTACTAAATATTTGAATTATCTGAAAGATACTAAAAATAATACGAATAAAGTAGATGAAATTAAATGGGATGCCAATAAAAAAATTAAGACTTTAATTTTACGAAAAGTTAAATAAAACTCAAAATCTTGGTAGCGTATTATAATATTCTACCAAGATTTTAATTTTATAAATTAAATTATTAAATGATGAAGACATTAAATTTTATTATATTACTATCGGTGTTTCTAACTGCCGGTAATTTATACGCTCAGGATTTAAGCCCGGAACGAAAAGCAGCTGTGGACAGTTTGGCTTTGGAAAAAGTTCGTGATTTAAGTAAATATATCAGTATTATAGGTGATAAATCCACACCTTGGTCAGAAGCCAATCGTGTGATAGAAAGAGCTTTGGAGTTGTTTATGGAGGGTAGTGAAATGGGTGTATCATCTCTATACCGTAAAAAGGTTACCTATTATCCGGTACGTGAATACTTGGAACGCTTGATGCGCCTTAATTATCAAACGGTAAACATTACATGGTATAATATACAGTATGTAAGTGATTTGGTAAAGCAACCCGATGGTAGATATGTGGGAGTGATAACCATTTACCAACGTTTTGAAGGAGTTACCAAAGAAGGATTAAAGTATGTGGATACCACAAAAAAAGATATAACGGTTTATGTTGAACGTAAACAAACTCAAATAGATGGTATTCCTGTTGGTTTTTGGGATGTTTTACTTGGCGATATCCGTGTTAAAGAAACCACCAAATAAGTTTAGTTAATTGGTAATTAGTTAATTAGTTTTTTTTAAAATTAACCAATTACCAATTAATCAATTTTGAATATACAAATTATCAAATGTATCAATCTACCGATAGTCGGGTAAGTTATACCAATTATATATGAAGCAAGTCATTTTATTTATTTTTCTTTTATCAATAAGTTTTCCTGTTTTTTCGCAAAAATATGTTCAGGATGAAGATATTTCGGCATTATACGCATCTACAAAACAAATCAATCAGTTTATCAGACGCTTTAACGGCGAAGAAGATTTGCGAGGTAAACGTCTTTATCCGAAGGATAAAAAATATCGAAACATAAGTTTAAGAAAAAAGTATTTGAAAAATTTATTTGATGTTCAAAATTATAATATTCCTTCAACACTGAAAACGGAATTTATTACGGATGTAACAAAAGCAGGACATCCTTTGTATTATGATTTTTATGGTGATAATTGGTTTGCCGAACTGAATACAAAATTTTTGTATAAAGGAAGAGAGGAAAATGTGATTTTATATTTAAAAATTGAGAAAGAAACGGGAGGCTATAAATGGTCATTAATAAATGTATATTGGTATGGCTACGATAAATTGTTTTATCAAAAGCCGGCTCCTGAAATTAAATTTATTCATCCTATGAGCCATGAGTTGGATTTTATGAATTTGCATAAAATATTTGAACGTTATCCCGACAAAATTGAATACTATACCGATAAAAATTTTAAACCGGATTATTTAACTTTATTTCTTGTCGATTTAAAGCAAGGAAATTTTAAGTTTCAGGCAGTTACCGATTTAAAGTTTCATATTTTTCAAATAGATAATTGGTATTTTGAAATTCAAAACTTTAACCGTAAAGGAGATAATTCAGGCTGGTTGATATCTAATTTAATGAAAGTACCTGAAAAAGATAAATCTTCTTTAATTAGACTAATAAAACACGATTAGAGCTAAATTGAGTACTTATTGAAGTAGCTAATCGTTCAGCTTGGATTAAAATTATTTAAAAACCTATAAAATGAAAAAACATCTACTTTTGACCGGTATTTTACTGATTTCTGTCTTTTCTTTTGCCCAAAATACTACGGATACAACGGATCAGTATAGCAAGCAAGCAGAACAAATTGTTCGTTTTTATCAAGGCACTTTAAATGCTTTGGGTAGTAAATACACGCCTGTTAAAGAAAAGCAGATTATGATTAATCAAAGTTTCGACAAGATTTTTTTGGATGACAAAGTACAGATTGAAGATGATTTGGACGAAAACAGAGAAACCGTAACCTATAAAAATGTACAGGCTTATTTACAGGATGTTGATTTCTTTTTTAAAAATGTGCGTTTTAACTTTGAAATAAAAAATGTTGAACGTTTAAGCAACTCAGAAAATATACCTTTTTATAAGGTAAGTACAGTTTGTAATATAAAAGGTACTACAATTAAAGGCGAAAAAATTGATGTTTTTAAAGACCGCTATTTTGAAATAAACTTGAACGAAGACGAACAAACGCTTAAAATTGCAAGTATTTATACCACAAAACTCAATGTGGAAGCAGACCTTGAAGCATGGTGGAAAGCATTAAGCCCTGAATGGAAAAAAGCATTAACCGGCGAAAAACAGGCTCGCGATTTAATGTTTGTTCAAATAAAAGGCTTGTTAAAAGCTACAAAAATTGATATTAGTAATCGCCCCATTGACGATATTAGTCTTTTGAGCAAATTTTCGGGACTGAAAAAACTGAACATGAGTCACACGAATGTTGCCGATTTATATCCGTTACGCAATTTAAATAAAATGGAAGAATTGGATTTAAGTGCTACAAAAGTGAAAGATATTAATGCATTACAATACATGAGTAGTTTAAACAAATTAATACTTGACAGTACTTTAATTACAAATATTAGTGTTTTGGAAAATATGGATAGCTTGAAAACACTCTCTATGCAATATACAAAAGTAGATAGTCTTGCTCCTCTTGAATATTTAGAGCATGTTGAAAATTTAAAGCTGTCGGGTATGCCAATAAGCGATTTGAAAGTTTTTGGCGAGTATAGCAAAGTAAAAGTTTTGGTTTTTGATAATACAAAAGTGATATCTTTAAAGGGAATTGAAAACATGTCTGATTTAGAGCGTATTAGTTTTTCCAATACGCCAATAACTGATATAAGTTTGCTTAAAAATTTTAAAAAACTGAAAATTATTCATTTTGATAATACTAAAGTTTCAAGTCTTGAAAGCTTAGGTGATTTGAAACCAAGTATTATTTATTGCGATAATACCGGAATAACTAAAAAAATGGCAGATGCCTATATGCAAAAGCATAAAAATACGCTGGTAGTGTATAATTCGGCAGTATGGACAAAATGGTGGAACGATTTATCGCCCGAATGGAAAAAAATCTTTGCCGAAATTATGAAAACCGATAAACCGGATAAAATTGCTTTGCATAAACTTGGCTTAATTAAAGAATTGGATATTTCGGGCAATGAAGATATTGTAGAACTGAGTCCGGTAAGTAACCTGATACATCTTGAAAAAATAAATATCTCCAATACGAAAATTACCGATTTAAGTATTTTGTCTAAACTTATTGAACTAAAAGAAATTAAATGCAAACAAACCGGCATAACCGATTTAACGCCCATCGGTAATTTATCAAATCTTGAATTGTTAGATATTACATCTACAAGCATAAACCAACTTCCCTTAATGGGATGCGATAAATTGGAAACTATTTATGCTGATAATACAGATATAAACGGCTTATTAAGCATTGCAAACTTGAAAAACCTGAAACTTATTTATGCCGATAATACAAAATTAGACAAAATGGCAGTGAGTTTGTTTAAAGTGCGTAAACCCGAAGCGGTAGTTATTTATCAAACCGAAGAATTAAAGAAGTGGTGGAACTTGTTGGATAAAAATTGGAAAACTATTTTTAAAGAAAAAGTTCAGGCAAGCAAAAAGCCGGATCGCTTACAACTTGCTCAAATAAGTTATATTACAGAATTGGATTTGAAAAATAACTCAGGCATTAACGGACTAAAACCCATAGAAATGCTTACGCAATTACAAGTTTTGAAATTTACCGATACCGATGTTATGGATTTAACGGCACTTAAGAATTTAACAAACTTAACAAAACTAAAATGTGCCAGAAACCCGATACGTAGTCTTGAGCCGATAAAAAACTTAACAAAACTTGAGTTTTTGGATTGTTCAAATACGCAAGTAGATGATTTATCGCCTATTGGTAATTTAAAGGAACTGAAAATTTTAAAAATTACCGGTACAAAAGTTAAAAACTTAAATGCTTTGGAAAATATGCATAATTTAGTGCATCTTGAATTTTCAAGTACGCCGGTCAGATGGTTAAAACCTATTTGGAATTTAGAGCAACTGCAAACGGTAAAATGTTACAATACCAAAATAATGAAACCTTTTATGGATAAATACAAAAAGGCACATCCAAACGTAAATGTAATATTTTAAGGCAAAACAAAAAAGCCGCAAGAAGTATCTCATGCGGCTTTTTTATGAAAAAAAATATTTTATTCCATTTCCATTTCTGCTTTTGGAGCATTTTCAATAACCGATTTTATACCGTTCTCCATAGATGCTTTTGATTTATACATCTCACTTTTGCCTATAACTTGCGAATTTGCAGCTTTTAATACAAAATACACTTGTCCGTCTTTTGCTTCTTTACGCTCAAACATTTCGTCTTTAGCATTTGTTTTTACAGAAGCAATACCATTTTCACAGCCGGATTTTGATGAATAACCTTGACTGGATAAAATTACTTGTCCGTTTTTGGCAGTTAGGTTAAAATAATATTTTCCGTCATTTCCTGTTTTGACTAAAAATTTAGGATGTCCCATAATTTCAATTGTTTTTAAAGTGATTAATAATGATACGAATATAATAAATTTTATCTTTAAAAAAATCGGACAAGCATTTTTTTTGACCACTTAATGCTGAAAATTTACAAACAGGCTGTTTAAAAAGATAAAAAACTCTGTTATTTATGTTTGGCTTTTGATGTTTCAGCTTGTAAAAAACAAAAAAGCCGTTTCAATAGAAACGGCTTTAAATTTGGGCATTTTTTAGGGTGGAAGATGGGACTTGAACCCACGGCCCCCGGAACCACAATCCGGTGCTCTAACCAACTGAGCTACATCCACCATTTTGGGCTGCAAATATAGTGAATAAATTATTATTTCAACAAAATTTTTTTTGAGAATTATTTAATTTTTCAGTAAAATTTTGACTATCAGTAAATTTATCTTGTAGAGTAGTACCTTCTTGTACTATTTTTTTACTTTATTCACCTAAACTCATTCTTCCATTTTTCCATTTCCTCATTCTTTTATCCACTCATTCATTCATCCATTCATTCATTCATCCATCTATTCACTCATTTTAATATACAAACTCCAGTTCTTTAAAAGCGTAACTTTTTATACGATTATCGGTAAACTGTAAAACTAATTTTCCGTTTTTTTCAATATCAATT
>JALSLF010000455.1 GCA_026988445.1 Bacteroidales bacterium | reverse complement strand
GTTTTTTCTTTACAGTCTTCTTTTATTTTACAGACATACCAATAAGTAGAAGCGCCGATCCACAAAATTAGTATTCCCGTAAATACCGCAGATTTTGAGCTCATTTATAATAAGTTTTAGATAAGTGTAAGCAAATATACTAAAAAACAGTTAATTATGAAATTTTTTTATGGTTTTCGCCAGGGATAGCTTCTGTTTTTTTATGTTTGTAATTTTTTTGCTCAATTTAGGTTTAAAAAAATCAGAAAGTCAAAGCTTTAAGTCGCTTAGCATTTTTTTAAATTAGTAGCGGCAGATGTCGGGTAAATTTATCACGCACCTTTGGTGCTTAACTATTTTTTGAAACAACATAATACTAAACCCTTCCGGATAGGCTATTGTATTTTGCACCTTTGGTGCAGAGAAACCGCTTTTGTTTTTTTAAAACGCTGTTTGGAGCTTCGTATGTTCACAGGTTTTTGTAAGGAAGCACTAAACACTGTCAGGTGCTTACGCACGCTGACAGGTTTGGTGTTGCAAAGATGGTGGTGTGTGCTTGCGGCAGGGATTGCAGCGGATAGCTCCCGATTGTGAAAAATATACAAAACCAAAAGGGAAAGAGCGACCGGCGGAAGCTCCTTTGCCTTTTAGGTTTTGTTATTTTTCATTATCGGGACTATGAGCGGAAAGCCCGTAGCCGCCCTTAGTATAATGATTGAGTAACAGAATGATTGAAACTTGTCCGACTACCTGCGGATGATTGAATGAAGGAAGATTGCAATGCGGGTTGAATGGTGAATTAAAGCTAAATTTGTTTATTTTCGTAAACCGCATGCATAATGTCTGCCGCTTGACTTTATGATTTAAGATAAATTTTTGTTCTTTAAGCGTTTCTTTTATTTTCGTTATCTTTGAACAACTTTATAGGGAGGAAAATATGGCGAAAAAAATAATTTTAGCAATTACCGGTGCCAGTGGTTCGGTATATGCGCAATCGATAATAAACACTTTGTTACAAACTAATTTGCAGAAACAATATCAAGAGCTAAATATTGTTTTATCGTCAAATGCAGAAGAGGTTTGGAAATATGAGTTGGGTGTTTTTGATAAAAAGCAAATTCCGTTTAAGATTTATCATAAAAATGACTTTTCTGCTCCTTTTGCCTCAGGATCGGCAGGTTTTGATACTATGATTATTGCTCCCTGCTCAATGGGCACTCTGGGGCGTATTGCTCATGGTATATCTAATGATTTAATCAGTCGTGCTGCCGATGTTGTTTTAAAGGAACGTAGAAAATTGATTTTACTTACACGCGAAACGCCTTTGAACTTAATACACATTAATAATATGAAAATTGTTACCGAGGCAGGCGGTATTATTTGTCCGGCTACACCTTCTTTTTACAGCAAACCATTGAACATAGATGAGTTAATTTCCACTGTTACCGATCGGGTTTTGCAACTGGCAGGTTTTCAGTTAAATACTTATAGCTGGAAAGGATAAAAAAAAGCTGCCCCAAAACAGGCAACTTTCAAAAAAACCAAACCTAAGAAATTATATTCCTTAAAACCACAACTATCTTCTACTGCAAAGCCAAACCGTACACCATTATTGTGAATGCTCAAAAAAACTTTCCGCCAATAGTCGGAGTAAACACTCACCGTAACTAATGCTACGCCTGCGTTGCTTTTTTTTGCGCTCCATCAATACTGGAGCACGTTTTGGCTTTTCGCTACGAACATAGCTGCGGATTTAAGGATATTTATAAAAAAAACTATGCTCTTCTTTTTCTTTTTTCTTTAATTAAAATACTTTTTGAATGAACTGTGCTTGCCCTGCCCGAAGGGTCCTTACTGTCTTGCCATTTGGGTATCCATTTTTTTACGGTACGGATAGCATGTTGTTCGGGATACATTTCTTCAAAAATTTTTCTGAAATAAAATGCTTCTTTTGTATCGGGGGTATTGAAAGGAAACAGTTCTTTTGCTTTAGCAAAATCTTCATCCGAAACTTGTGATTCGCAATAAACTTTAAGTTCATCAATCCATGAGTAGCCTATACCATCGCTAAATTGTTCTTTTTGCCGCCAAAGTACATCATCGGGCAAAAACGGGTTTTCTTTATCATCAAAAGCTGCTCTTAAAATATGTTTTTCGGCTTTACCGGATGCTTTGTCCGGTTCTTTGTCTTCCGGGCGTATTTGCATTGCGGTTTCCAAAAATTCTTTATCAAGGAATGGTACTCTTGCCTCTAATCCATGAGCCATTGTTGATTTATCAGCACGAAGGCAATCTGCAGTTGAAAGATTTTGCACCCGTTGAATCAGTTCTTTCTGAAATTCTATGGCACCGGGAGCATTGTGAAAATATAAATATCCACCAAATATTTCATCTGCACCTTCGCCTGATAAAACAACTTTGATTCCTGCTTCTTTAATATATTTTGATAAAAAATACATAGGCGTTGCTGCGCGTATGGTTGTTACATCATAGGTTTCAAGATGCCAAATAATTTTTTTAATCGATTTAATTCCTTCTTCAACACTAAATAGAACATTATGGTGTTTGGTGCCGATAAAATCGGCTACTTTTTGAGCTGCTTTTAAATCGGGCGCATCAGCACTTACTCCTACCGAAAAAGAATGTAGTTCTGCATCTTTCGGAAGTAATCGTTTTGTTATTGAAGCAATCAGACTGGAGTCTAAGCCTCCTGATAATAAAACTCCCAAAGGAACATCGGTCATCAAGCGCTTTTTAGTAGATTTTATTAGAGCATCTCTAAGTTCTTTTAAATCAACTTGCTTTTTGGCAACAAAAGCATTTTCCCAGTCGGGTTTAAAATATTTTACAAAGCCGGTTTGTGGTGTGTAATAATGTCCGGGAGGAAATGCTTCCATATCTACACATTGATCGGCGATTGCTTTCATTTCCGATGAAAAATACATTTTTCCTTCGGCATCTGTACCATAGTATAAGGGTTTAACACCTATGGGGTCGCGTGCAGCCATAAATGTATCATTATCTACGATAACAAAAGCAAAAATACCGTCGAGACGATTGCAAAAATCATATCCGTATTTTTTGTATAAGGCAATTATAATTTCACTGTCCGATTTAGTTTTAAACGGATAGTTGTTCAGCTCTTGACGAAGTTTTTGGTGGTTATAAATTTCTCCATTATGAACCATCCAAGTTTTATTATTATCTGCAGGGATAGGCTGTACGCCTGTGTGCAGGTCAATAATTGATAAACGCTCGTGCGAAAGTATCGAGCCGTCTTTTAATTGCACTAAACCGTTTTCGTCCGGTCCTCGATGCGTCATTCTTTTAGACAATACTCTGATTTGTTCAGGGTTGTTTTTGCCAATTGCTGCTAAAATACCACACATAAGAAAAAATTTTATTAAAATTTCAAAGCTATCTTTTATTTTATTACTTTTATTGCCTAAAAAGTGTGAAAATAAAATTTAACGATACAAACATAAGCAGTTTGATAGTAAAATCCAAATAAAAAAGTGAAAATATTATAATTTATCTCAACAAGGTTTTAAAATAAAAGTAAATTGTTTGATTTTGAATAAAAATAACAAAATATTATAGATATAATGGAAAAGAACTTACATATTGACGCATTGGACCGAAAAATTTTAGCAATATTGGTAAAAAATGCAAAAACACCTTTTTTAGAAGTGGCAAAAATGTGTAATGTATCGGGCTCTGCCATACATCAAAGGGTAAATAAATTAACAGAGATGGGGGTTATAACGGGTTCTCATTTTTCAATTGATCCGAAAAAATTAGGTTTTCAAACAACCGCCTATGTGGGGGTTTATCTTGAAAATGCATTAATGTTTGCCGATGTTTTAAAAGAAATGAAGAAAATTCCTGAAATTACGCAATGTCATTATACAACAGGACAGTATTCTATGTTTATTAAGGTGTTTGCTAAAGACAATACTCATTTGAAGCAAGTGCTTTCGGAAAAACTTGTAGCTATACGCGGCGTGTTGCGTACCGAAACATTTATGTCCTTAGAGGCGTTGATTGATAGAGAGGTGCCAATAGATGTTTAAATGATATGAAAGTATTTTCTATCAAAGCTTCTCAGACATATCAGTTCGGTTTTATAAACAACTTTATTTTAAATTATTTGTTCATGTTTTAATCATTTTGGATGATTACTTTTTTAGTTTAATATTTGATAGAATAAAAATAGGGTGTTTTAAACACCCTATTTTAGCAATATTTAAAATATTGTTAATCAGCCGGGTCAATCTCAAAACTGCCATCGCCCTTAAAACTGTTGAATACTACTGTGATTTTCCAAGTGCCAGATTTTCCTGCTTCTGAATAATCTTCAAAACTTACCTCTGTATCACTTCCTGTTAATGATTTACTAAATTTTTCTTTACCTTTTGCGTCATTTAATTTGATTTGAACACTTCCTGATGCTGAGTTATCGATAGAGAGCTTTATTTTAGCTTTTTCTTTAGTGTTTACCCAAGCAAAAGCATATGTTCCGGAGTCTCCATTTCCGGTAAAATCACCATCAGGATCTGAATCATTATCGATTACAATTGAACCTGAATAAGAGTTTTCAATAACTTCTGCATTATCAAAGTCTTTGTACTTTTCACAAGAAGCAAATAGTAGTACACTCAATGTTAGAATTAAAATTTTAGAACTCATAATTTCATTTTTTAGTTAATTAAATATTAAAATATTATAAAAGCGACAATGCTTTCTTTTGTTAGAAGTGGCAAGTAGCTTAGTGCGAGTCAATAGTTTTTAGGTGCTTTTAAATGTTGTTTGTTAAACCTCTACCTCAAATGTGTAAAAAGAAATATTATCTTCAACATTAATAAACTCGTAATTAAATTGATTATTGCTTTCCAGAGCAATATCAACAAGACCTAAACCGATTTTATGTTTGGTAAGTGCTGCGGTACGTTTAAAAATGAGTTCTTCGTAAAGAACTTTCAGTTCTTTTTTATTCATTTTTTTAAGGGTTGCTAATTGTTTTTTTAGACTTTTGGCTTTATTTTTTTCTATAAAATTACCTGTTGAAATAAAAAATTGCTTTTCTTTTTTACAAATCATAAAAATTGCTTCTTTTTTCTTGTTCATTTCTAAGGAATGATGGCTAACATTTTGCAAGGCTTCAATGATTAAGTGAAAAGCAAGTTTTTGGATATTAATGGTTTTTCGTTTGATGTTTTTTTCAACCATATTCAGCACCGGGTCGATAACAATAGGCGAAAAATTACCTTTGTGTATAGAAATGATTTTATTTTTGCAAGCTCTGTTGTGAAATTGTTTTACCCAATCTAAATCTACATATTGGTTTGTATCTTCTTTGCCTTTTTCGCTTTTAATTTTTATTAAAAGGTAAAAATAAGAATATTCATTATTGATTTTTACAAACTCATATTCCAGCTTTTCTTTTGTTTTGCGTACCATTTCAATAAAACCTAAGCCTGCACCTCCTGCCTCAGTAAATTGATTATTGGTAAGTACTTCTTGATATAGTTTGTTTAGCTCTTTGTGCTCTAATGTATTAACTTCGTTTAATTTGTCGGTTACATAGGCAATTTTTGTATTATGTATAATGTTTGCCGATATAATGTAAAAATGTTGTTTTATATTTCGTACTAAAAAAAGCTCATCCAGATAGCTTTCGTCTCTATTTTCGGGTTCGTCTGCGTAGCGGGTAATATTTTGAAAACTCTCAATCATGAGGTAGGAGAGTTTGTGTCGTATTTTTCGTAAACTGCTGTGTTTTACAATGTTATTTTCGATTAAATCTACCGCATTCATTACAATGTTGTTGGCAAAATAGCCCTGATAAGCAAAGCAGAACTTATCATTTTCAAAGGTTTTGAAAACATCGTATGTTAGAAAATTACTTTCCATGCAGATTTTAAGCTCATTTTTCTTTAAAGCACTAAATTAATTATTTTTTTATAAAAACGAAGTTTTCCGGAATATGTTTTCAATATCTCTTTTAAGGTGTAGTCTAACATGTATTAAAAAAAGACTTTAAGCATAAAAGCGTTAAAGTCTTTTTTAAATCCATTTATTAATACCTTATAATATTAATAATTATATGCTTTTACTTCAAAATAAGATTGTGGATGTTCACATGCGGGACACATTTTAGGAGCAACAGTTCCTTCGTGTAGAAACCCGCAATTACGGCATTTCCAAACAACTTTATCACCTTTTTTAAATACTTTGCCTTCTTCTAAATTGCTGTATAATTTTTTGTAACGCTCTTCATGCGCTTTTTCTACTTTTGCAATCATCTTAAAAGCTAAGGCAACTTCTTTAAAACCTTCTTCTTCTGCAATTTTTGCAAATTCAGGGTATAATTCTGTCCATTCTTCATTTTCACCTTCGGCACTTGCTTTTAGGTTTTCAAGAGTAGTACCGATAATTCCTGCTGGGTAAGTAGCTGTTATTTCAACCATACCCCCTTCGAGAAATTTAAAAAAGCGCTTAGCATGTGCTTTTTCATTCTCGGCAGTTTCTTCAAAAATTGCTGCAATTTGCTCTAAACCTTCTTTTTTTGCTTGTTTTGCAAAATAGTTGTAACGCATTCTTGCTTGCGACTCGCCTGCAAAAGCTTTTAACAGGTTTTGTTCTGTTTTAGTACCTTTTATTGATTTCATCTTATTTTAATTTTAAATTTAAACATTCAGCTTATACCTTAACTCCGCAACTATCTTCTACTGCAAAGCCAAACTGCACGTCATTATTGAGAATGCTCGTTTTTCGATACTCACCATAACTAATGCTATGTCTGCGTGTCTCAAAACTGCGCTACGCCAATACTAACGCACATTTTGGCTTTTCGCTACGAACATAGCTGCAGATTTAAGGTTATAAAATTATAGAATTTGTTGTCAATTGAATAATGAATACTTTGAAATTTGTATAATTTAGTTTCATTATAAATAAAATAAAGGCTTATTGAATGCTGTCATTTTTGCATTTTTGTTATAAAGCGCCGGTTGTTTTGTCATGACCGTGTTTTGTGCGCTGACATTTTGTCTGGCTTATAAGTGCTTGATGCTGCTGTAATATACTGATTTATCGTGTTTTAACATTTTTTAACAGTGCTGAAAATATGCTTGGCATTTAGTTTGAAAAATTTGGGGTGCAAACATAAATAAAACAAAAAACAAATGTTTAACCATTAAAAAAGGAGGTAGCTATGACACTGGTAAAAAGAAATGAAATGATTCCGACTATGTGGTCAAATTTATTCAATGACTTTTTTACTCGTGATTGGAATGATTGGTCCTTGCTAAACTATTCAGACACCAATACAACTTTACCTTCTGTAAATATTAAAGATACTCCCGATGCTTATGAAGTTGAAATGGCTGCACCGGGAATGGACAAAAAAGACTTTAAAATTGAGCTAAACAATGATTTGCTTACCATTTCATCTGAACGTAAAGATGAAAAAGAAAGCAAAGAAGGTGAAAGCTATACACGTAGAGAGTTTAGCTATCAATCATTCAGCAGGTCATTTACTTTGCCGGGTATTGTTGAACGCGATAAAATTTCGGCTAAATACGAAAATGGCGTTTTGAAAATCAATATTCCGAAGAAAGAAGAAGCAAAACCAAAACCTGCAAAGCAAATTGCCATTAAGTAAGCATTGATTGTTTTTGTGCGCAAAATAGATTGCTAATGGTTTGTTTTTGATGAATTAAAGTCGCTTGGCGGGAAAAGAATTCTGTCTGTTTTAGCACTTTAAACCTTAGTTTTTGTCCGTCGAGCGGCTTTTATTATACTAATTATTTTGTGTATTCATAATTTGTAAAACTAAAAACTTAGCGCTATGAACTTATTTAAGTGGAAATCAAAAACAAAACCGGTATTTCCGAATATAATTGAAAAGTTTTTCGGGAAAAAAATTACCGATACTATATCTTCAAATGAAGAGGTTGCAACCGTGCCATCGGTTAATATATCTGATAATAGCAAAGCATTTGAGTTAAATATTGCCGTGCCCGGACTAAAAAAGAAAGATGTTAAAATTGAAGTACAAGATAATTGTTTGGTAATATCCTCAGAAAAACAATATAAAAACGAAGAAAAATCAAAGAATTGGGTGCGAAAAGAATATGGGTATGCTGCATTTCAAAGAATTTTTCAATTACCGGAAAATGCAGACCCTGATAAAATTAAAGCTAAAATGAAAAAAGGCGTTTTACAAATTACCGTAGGTAAAAATAAAAACAGCAGTTCAAATGTATTAAATGTACCTGTTCAATAAATTTGGTCGGGCATTTAAAAAATACTTGCAGCTATATTCATCTACCGGTAAATAGGACGGAAAGGTTCACCCGATAATCAAAAATAGAAACGTATAATTAATTAAATATTTTAATCATGAAACATCCGTTTTGTTTGTGTTTTCCTTGCAGATATTAATGCTCTGTTTGGTCTGAGCATACACGAATAGTCTCATTGACGGATGTTACATGAGACCATTAAAAACAATTAAAATTTATACTCATGAAAAAAGAATATTTTGTATCAGCAGCAATTGCCCTGGTTATTAGTTTGTTAACCTTTTATGGGGCAAAAGAGTTAACAGGGAATGAGCAAGTAATCAAAATTGAACATGTGGATGGTACCGGGGCGAGTAAAGTACTTTATTCGGTAAATGAAAATGGTGATTTTGAACCTGTAGATTTTACGAAAACAGCGGACAAGGTTGTAAATGCTGTGGTACATATAAAATCGAGTATTGTTTCGCAAAACAACTATATGCATCAGTATCGTCAATTACCGGATCCTTTTGGCGGTGATGATTTTTTTAAATTTTTCTTTGGTGAACCACAACAAATGCCGAGACAAAAACCTAAAAATATGCCCAATGTTCAAGTTGCAACCGGTTCGGGTGTAATCATTAATGAAAACGGTTACATTGTTACTAATAATCATGTAATTGCCGATGCCAAGGATATTGAAGTAACTTTGCACGATAATCGTACCTATAAAGCAAAAGTGGTGGGTACAGACCCGACTACGGATATTGCGCTTTTGCAAATCAAAGAAAAAAATCTGCCTTATTTGGCTTTTGTAAATTCAGACGATGTGAAAGTAGGGGAGTGGGTTATGGCTGTTGGAAATCCGTTTAGTCTAAACTCAACGGTTACGGCAGGTATTGTTAGCGCAAAAGCACGAAATATTAATATTAATCACGAGCAATATGCGGTTGAAAGTTTTATACAAACTGATGCGGCGATTAATCCCGGAAATAGCGGAGGAGCACTGGTTAATCTTGATGGTGGTTTAATAGGCATAAATACTGCTATTGCCAGCCCAACAGGCTCTTATGCCGGTTATGGTTTTGCTGTTCCGGCAAACATTGTAAATAAAGTTGTTGAAGACCTTTTAAAATACGGTGTAGTGCAGCGTGGTGTATTGGGTGTGATGATTCATTCGGTAGATGGAAATCTTGCCAAAGAAAAAGACTTGAAAGTTACCGAAGGTGCGTATGTGGACAGTATTATTAAAAATAGTGCTGCAGAAAAATACGGTATTAAACAAGGTGATGTAATTATTGCTGTGGATGGCGAAAAAGTACTTTCTTCGGCTAAATTGCAAGAACTTATTGCACAACATCGCCCGGGAGATAAAGTGACAGTATTGGTAAACCGTAAAGGTTCAGAGAAAGAAATTGAAGTAGTATTAAATAACCGTGAAGGAAAAACCGGTTTGCTGAAACGTGAGCACAAAGAAATCCTTAGTGTTTTGGGTGCCGATATGCAGGGTATTAGTAAAGATGAAGCACGTAAATTGGATATTAAAGGCGGCGTAAAAATCACGAAAATATATGCGGGTAAATTGCGTCAACAAACACAAATTCGAGAAGGTTTTATTATTACCAAAGTGAACGGAAAAGAAGTAAAATCAGTAAAAGAATTTACCGATGCGCTTAAAGATATTAAAGGCGGTGTAATGTTGGAAGGTATTTATGAAGACATTCCCGGTACTTATTACTATGCATTTGGTTTATAAAAATTCCTATAGCTTCAAAACTTATAGCTGCCGATTATTTTTTTCGGCAGCTTTTTTTTGTTTCTAAATCCATTTTAAATAGTATAGTTAACGATTTTGTTGATTGTTAGTGCTTTATGGATATGAGATGAAAATATCTTTTTTTTACTATGAAAAACGCTATTTACCACTTATACAAGTTTTGATACCACTTATTAAATAATCATGACCACTTATGAAGTGCTTTGTATTTTGCTTTTTTTATAAATTAATAAGCGATATATTTGCATTAGTTAATTATCAAATTAAACTATAAAGCCATAATCCAAAAGAAGAGTCGCGGTGCTTAGTTTCATTTCCTTCATCAGCCCTCTTTGTGTTCTAATCGTGATTTCTTCTCTTGGATTAATTTCAAATTATATTTTATGAAACATATTTTTATTATATTATTTGGAGTGTTTGTATGGGCGAGTATCAGCTCTTGCGGTGATGCATCAGGGGAAAATGCAGCAGATAAGCATTTAGAAGCACAGAAGTTGTATGAAAAATATAAAGCTATGATTACCGAAGGTAATGGATGTGTTCCCTGTGTTGATTGTGCAGAATTAGCCTTAGCCATATCTTATGATACAAAAGATGAAATTTCGGCAAGTAAGAAAAAACTTATTGAATATTATAAAAAAAACGGGACAATTCCTTGTCCTGAGTTGGTGCCTGAATTAAAAGAAACGGTGGCTCAAATATCAAAATAAATAAGCTCTTTTCATAGTTAAAAAACGATGCTGTTGAAGCATCGTTTTTTTTT
>JALSLF010000454.1 GCA_026988445.1 Bacteroidales bacterium | reverse complement strand
TATTTATCGCTTTTTTGCTCCTGATTTAGAACTTAAAGGTATTATGGATATAATTACCGGATATGTATTGGGTATTTCTACAGTTGCACTGTTTGACCGTATTGTTGGTAGTGTTTTTGCCGAAGGGCTTAATTCAGCCAAACAAGAAGTACATAAGTTGGAAGAAGCAATACCTGAAAACTCAGCTGTAAATCCTGCGGAGATTGCTAATGCAGCAGGCATTAATGTAAATAACGGTTCAGGTAGCGGTATTGATTTGACTGAATCGTATATTGCCGCTTTATTATCTGCAATGTTATTAGGTCTTGCATTTGTTGATACTGCCGGTATTCAAGAATATTTTGCTTTGGGACCGGTTTTATTACCGCTTAGCATTGTGGGAATAGGGATATTAAGTTCAATTACCGCAAGTTTCTTTGTGAAATCAGTTAATACAAAATCATTTTGGACGGGTTATCGTTTTGCTAATTATTTTTCAATCGCAATAGTAGCACTGGCTTCTTTTTTTATTGTAAAATACATGCTTCCTACGCAATGGGAGTATAGCGAAACAGTAAATGGTTTAATTGTTACCACAAAATATAAATCATTAGGAATATTTTGGACCATTTTTATAGGAATGCTTGCCGGAATTTTAATAAATTTTTCTACTGATTATTTTACCCTAAGCGGCAAACCGGTAAACAAACTTATTGAAAAAACATTTAAAGCTTATTCACAAAGCTTTTTAAGCGGGACAAGTACCGGTTTTTTGGCAAGCTCCGTTCCGGTAATTATTATTCTGGCAACTATAACAGGCGCTTATTATTTTGCCGATTTTTATGGTGTGGCATTGGCTGCAGTTGGTTTCTTATCAAGTGTCGGTATTATATTGGCGATAAATAACACAAAACCAATTGCCAAAAATGCGGATTCTTTGGCAAAAATGACCTTAATGAATGATGAAACAATTCAAAACACAGAAGAATTAGCAACTTTTACCTCAACAAAAGAAATTTATATTAAAAGTTTAAGTGTTTCGGCAGCAAGTTTAGCTGCTTTTGCCTTATTCAGTGTATTTATGCAAAAATCAGGATTAAACGTATTTGAGTTAAACAGTCCTTGGACAATTTCATTTATGATTTTTGGCGGTTTAATTCCTTTTCTTTTTTCTTCGGCAGTAATTGATGCGGTTGGAAAAGTGTCAGAAAAAGCTGCAGGTGAGGTAAAAAGACAATTTGAAGAAATACCTGAACTAAAAGCCGCACTTGATATCTATAAAAAATATTTTGGCGACCCGGATGTTCCGACCCAAGGCGAACAAGACATTGTTAATGCCGCAGAAGGCAAAGCTGATTATAATGATTTAGTGGTAGTTTCCTCCTACTCCTCGATAAAAGCGCTTATTATTCCTATTAGCTTAGCTATAGCTATACCAGCATTAACCGGATATTTTGCCGGACTGCAAGCACTTACAGGGCTACTTCTCGGAATTATTCCGGTAGGTTATATACTTGCTTTTACACAAGTAAATTCAGGTGCTGCATGGAACAGTGCTAAAAATGAATTAGCTGATGGAGTAATTTTTGAAGGTGAAAAATACGATAAATATTCTGATGCTTATCAAATAGCAAAACAAAGCGATGAAGTAGGAAGTGTTTATCGCAATGCTTTAGCTCCTTCCTTAAATATCTTAATAAAAATCAGTGCAATAATAGCTTTATTGATTGCTATGGCTATATAGTAGTTCTTTGGATATACATTCAAAAAATAAAAATAAGATAAGCTAAACGATAAAACTTATTATCTTTGTATAAACTCTGTTTTTTTAAGCAATGAAGTAATTCATTGATATGCAATATATTTTGTCTTTTTGACCAAAATTTTTGCAAATAATACATGAATAGTTTAAGACTATTAGCTTAATATTTTTATATGGAAATTAATACCGACATACGATTAGGTGACAGTAAAGAAATCTTAAAAGATTTGCCCGACAATTCCGTAGATTTAATATTTACTTCACCACCTTATGCCGACCAGCGCAAAAATACGTATGGAGGAATACATCCTGATAAGTATGTTGAATGGTTTTTACCTATTTCCAAAGAACTTTTACGAGTTTTAAAGCCGGAAGGAACTTTTGTCCTGAATATCAAAGAAAAAGTTGTAAACGGTGAAAGAAGTACTTATGTAATGGAGCTTATTATTGCCATGCGAAAACAAGGGTGGTTGTGGACAGAAGAGTTTATTTGGCATAAAAAAAATTCATTTCCGGGAAAATGGCCAAATAGATTTAGAGATTCTTGGGAAAGACTTTTACAGTTTAATAAACAAAAAAAGTTTAATATGTACCAAGAAGAAGTTATGGTACCAATGGGCGACTGGGCAAAAAATCGTTTAAAAAATTTAAGCGAGACAGATAAAAAAAGAGATAACTCTAAAGTTGGAAGTGGTTTTGGGAAAAATGTATCCAATTGGATAAATAGAAAAATGGCATATCCAACCAATGTTTTACATCTTGCAACGGAATGTAATAATAAAAATCATAGTGCAGCATTTCCCGAATCTTTACCTGAATGGTTTATTAAGCTATTTACAAAGAAAGGCGATACTGTTCTTGATCCTTTTATGGGTTCGGGCACCACAAATTTTGTAGCCCAAAGAATGAATAGAAATTCTATAGGAATTGAAATTGTCCCTGAATACTATAATATGGTTAATGATAAATTGGAGACCACTAAACTAATTTTGTTTGAACCCGAAGAAGATTATGAACAGATTAAAACTAAAAGACGTAAAGCAATACGTTGAAAATAATATAGGAGACTTTCATCAAAAAAGGATTCACAGACTTGATAAATTGAAGTTGAAGACTGTTCTCAAAAAGAAAAATCCTTATCTTTTTAAGGCAAAAAATATTCAAACAGCAGGAGAAATAGTTCAAGGTATTACTGATGCATTTATTTCCTCGAATGAAGAAACAATTTTTGGTGATTGGCTTGAAGGCTTAGCTATTTTTATTAATAAAAAAGTTTATGGCGGTTGGAAATCGGGAATCCCGAATATTGATTTAGAATTTGATAAAAATAATATCCGATATATCGTAAACATAAAATCGGGCCCCAATTGGGGAAATTCAAGTCAAATTGCAAAAATGAAATCCGATTTTACAACGGCAAAGAAAACATTAAGAACAAGCAATTCCAAACTTATAATAACAGCGGTAAATGGTTGCTGCTATGGAAAAGATAACAATCCTGATAAAGGTGAATATTTTAAATATTGCGGACAAGAATTTTGGCATTTTATTTCAGGCAATAACGACTTATACACTGAAATTATTGAACCATTAGGTTATAAATCAAAAGAAAAGAATGATGAATTTATGAATTCTTATTCTAAAATGATTAATAAATTCACAAAGGAGTTTATTACAGATTTCTGTAAAGAAAGTGGAGAAATTGATTGGAAGAAACTGGTTGAATTTAATTCAGGAAAAAAATTAAAGTCATGATAAGTAACTGTTCATTCAAAGGGATAAAATTATACGGAAAAGTTCAAATTGTGGATTCATTCCCCGATATAAAAGTTCAAATTGTGGATTCGTTTCCCGATTTAAAAGTAAAAAAAGTAGATAGTTTTGCTGACAGTTGCGGAGAATGGCAGTTTGTAGATTCTTTTGCCGATTTTAAAATTCAGTATGTTGATTCATTTCCCGATATAAAAATACAATTTGTTGATTCATTTCCAGGTGAGGCATAAAATATTAACTGCGTGGTGAAGTAAGCAGCTTTTACGGCTGCTTTTTTTAATAGGGACAATGCTGTTTATTTTAAAATAAAACTTATTTTTGTTTATTAATTAGTGCTACTTACTAATCCTCTTTTGCCGATATGAACGAATCTTTACTACATGCTCTTATAAAGCTGTTTGCCATTGTGGCAAATGTAAAGCATTTTAATAAGCCTGATATTGCTGCAAAAGTAGTAGAGAAGTATTTTCTGAAAAATTACGGAAAAATTCAATCTCAAAAATGTGCAGAATATTTTAAAGAGCATTTACAAAAATACCATTTACGTTTTAAAGAATATGAGCAATCAAAAATATCGCAAAACCGGCAAATAAAAGATATTTGCACAGGCATAAACCGTGAATTTGAACATAAACAAAAGGTTTGGATTATCCTTCAATTGCTGGAATTTCTCTCGGACAGCGATTACGTAAGTGACGAAGAGTTAAATCTGGTTAAAGAAATAGCATCGAATTTATATGTTGATACTGATGATTTTGAGCAAAGTAAAAATTTGATTATAAACAAAGGTGCACCTAAAAATTTAACGGAAAAGCACCTTTTGATTAGTGCCGATGAAAATTTTTCACATCCCAAAGCAAAACATTTGTTCAAAAAACGCTTAATTGGCAAAATATACGTTTTGCAGCTGGAAAAATCAGAAACTTATCTTTTTAAATACATCGGAGAAAACAACCTTTTTTTAAATGGTGTTAACATAAAACCGGACAGGGTCTATATTTGGGGTAGCGGAGCAGTTATAAGAGGAAAACACACACGCATATATTACAGCAATATAGTAAGTACATTTATTCATAAAAAATTTACACGTGGAATTAAGTTAAGTGCAAGAGATGTTTCCTTTCGCTTTAAGAGAAGTAATAAGGGCTTAAAAACATTTAGTCTTGATGCAGAGTCCGGGCAATTAGTGGGTATAATAGGCGGAAGCGGCTCTGGAAAATCAACAATGCTGAATGTTTTAAACGGTAATCTTAAACCTGCAAGCGGACAAATTTTAATAAACGGCTTTGATATACATTTAGATAAAGAAAAATTATTCGGCATAATAGGTTATGTACCCCAGGAAGATTTGTTGTTTGAAGAACTTACGGTTTATGAAAATTTATATTATAATGCCCAATTATGTTTTAGTGATTATGACAATCATCAAATAAACCAATTAATAAAACAGA
This sequence comes from Bacteroidales bacterium, assembly GCA_026988445.1. Lineage (GTDB taxonomy): Bacteria > Bacteroidota > Bacteroidia > Bacteroidales > NBLH01 > NBLH01. The sequence continues at coordinate 5,845 of JALSLF010000454.1, read as the reverse complement.
CATTAGAAGATTTTGATTTAAAAGAAGCAAAAGATTTAAAAGTTGGCGAACCTTTAAATAAAGTTTTAAGCGGCGGGCAAAGAAAAAGATTGAATATTGCCTTAGAATTAATGCGTGAACCGGCTCTTTTATTTGTGGATGAACCAACTTCCGGGCTTTCATCAATGGATTCGGAAAAAATTATTAACCTGCTGAAAAGGCAAACATTTAAAGAAAAATTAGTAGTTACCACCATTCATCAACCCTCATCGGATATTTACAAACTTTTCGATAAAATTATTGTTTTAGACCAAGGCGGAGTGGTTATCTACATTGGAAACCCTTTAGATGCAATCAGCTATTTCCGTAAACACGGCAATTATATTAATCCTGAAGATAATGAATGCTCTGTGTGCGGTAACGTTAACTCAGAGCAAATTTTACGAATTATTGAATCAAGAGTAGTAAATGAATTTGGAAAACCAAGCCGTAAACGTAAAAGACCCCCCGAAGAATGGGAAGAACTCTATAAACAAGAAGTACTTGCTAAAAAAAGCCTTAAACCGATTGAAAAAAGACCTTTGCCCGATAATAAGTTTAATGCACCCGATAAGATTAAACAATTTAGAATATTTTTTGCTCGAAATATAAAATCAAAACTAAATAACTTGCAATATATTTTGTTATTGATTTTTGAAGCACCTGTTTTAGCATTCATATTGGCTTTATTTACTAAACAATATACTGTTTTTGATGATGATATTGAACAATATATCTTTGCCAATAATGAAAATATCCCTGCTTATATTTTTATGAGTATTATCTCTGTTTTGTTTATTGGCTTGGTGGTTAGTGCCGAAGAAATTTTACGTGACCGTAAAATAATAAAACGCGAGGCATTTTTAAATTTGAGCCGTTCGAGTTATATAAACTCAAAAGTATTTTACTTGATCATAATTTCGGCAGGACAAGCATTATTATTTGTGTGGGTGGGTAATAGCTTTCTGCAAATTAATGCCATGACTTTTTCCTATTGGCTGATTTTTTTCAGTACTGCTGTTTGTGCTAATTTAATCGGTTTAAATCTTTCGGCAGCCTTAAATTCGGTAGTTTCTGCATATATTGCCATTCCTTTTATTTTGGTACCGCAACTGCTTTTAAGTGGAATTGTGGTTGATTTTACAAAAATGCACAAAGACATTAAATCGGTAAAATACACCCCTCTGTACAGTGATTTAATGACTACACGCTGGGCATATGAAGCCTTAATGGTAAACCAGTTTAAAGATAATCTTTTTGAACGTAATTTTTATGAACTTGACCAAAAATTGAGTTACACAAATTATTATACGCTATTTTATTTACAAAAGTTGGAAAGTATTTATGAAAGTTTAATACGTGGAAAGTTAAAACATTCTGAAAAGTCAATTTCTTTATTAAAAAATGAATTTGAAAAACTATCGATTGAAACCAATAAACAAGAGTTTAAGCAATTATCTTTAAAAATTAAAGACGAATACGCTTCTGAAAATTTTCAAAAATCATTTAAAAGAGCATTAGAAGTATTTAAAAATCAACTAATTAAACATCAAAATAAATTTTCAAAGCAAAAAGACCGGATATACCTTAATTTAATAAATACGATGGGAGGTGTTGATGCTTTACAAAAATTTAAAGAAGATAATTTTAACCAAAGTGTTGCAAACTTATTATTAAATACTTATTCTGTAAAAAAAATTATTATATACCAAAATGAAATTGTGCAACTCAAAGACCCCGTTTTTCATATTCCCGACTGTAAATACGGAAGAGCACATTTTTATGCTCCGCTTAAAAAAATAGGAAATTACAAAATCGAAACCTTTTGGTTTAACCTGCTTGTTATTTGGATAATGAGTTTTGGAATGTACATAGCGCTGCAAACAGATATTTTCAGAAGAGTAATGGAAGCTGTTGAACGAATAAAAATAGCCAAAGGGTGGACTAAGAAAAGTGTGAGGCTATAAAAAAACTCATTACTGATGAAAATTGTCAGTAATGAGTTTTTTTTGTTAAAATTTATGCGTTATCACCTTTTCTAATTCTCATTTTATAAAATGAGCGATAAACAAAATAAAAGGCAATTAACAAAAATACAACACCTACATAAGGGGCTGTCTCTCTAAACTTTTCTGAAATTGCAATTTCCATTGCCAATAAGCCAAATAGAGTAGTAAACTTAATAATCGGATTTAAAGATACTGATGAAGTGTCTTTAAAAGGATCACCAACTGTGTCTCCTACAATTGAAGCATCATGAAGTTCAGTACCTTTTTCTTGCAAATCAACTTCTACAATTTTTTTAGCATTATCCCATGCACCACCGGCATTAGCCATAAAAATTGCTTGAAATAATCCGAAAATAGCAATTGAAATCAAATAACTAACAAACAAGGATACCGGAATATTAGAATCGCCCGGAGCAGACATAAATGCAAATGCTAATGCAAACGAAAATATTGCAATAAAAATATTTATCATACCCGTTTGTGCATATTGAGTACAAATTTGAACTACTTGTTTAGATTTTTCAGAAGATGCTTTTTTCTCGGCATTAGGATCAAGATCAATGTTCATTTTAATATATTCAACCGCACGGTGAGCTCCGGTGGTTACCGCCTGAATAGATGCTCCCGTAAACCAATATATTACAGCACCACCCGCAATAAAGCCAAGCAAGGTCCATGGGTTTAGTATATTTAAAACCGTTTCGGGCTCAATACCTAAAGTATTTTTAATCACTAAAATTAGTGAGAAAATCATGGTTGTAGCGCCCACAACAGCAGTACCGATTAAAACAGGTTTTGCCGTGGCTTTGAATGTATTTCCTGCACCATCATTGGCTTCAAGATAATGTTTGGCTTTTTCAAAATCAGGTTTAAAACCAAAATCTTTTTCAATTTCAGCATCAATCCCCTCGGTTTCTTCAACCAATGAGAGCTCATAAATAGATTGTGCATTATCAGTAACCGGTCCGTAGCTATCAACGGCAATGGTAACAGCACCCATTCCGAGCATACCAAAGGCAACCAAACCAAATGCAAAAATAGATTCATAAATCATAAAATCACTTAAACCAAACTGACTTGCATAAAATGCAATAAACATCAACAAAAAGAAAACCATTCCTTTCCAGAAAGCACTAAAATTACCGGCTACCAAACCGGACAAAATATTTAATGAAGCACCACCCTCGCGCGAAGCCATTACCACTTCCTTAACATGTGCAGATTTGGGTGAAGTAAACAGTTTGGTAAATTCAGGAATTAAAGCAGCACCTAAGGTTCCAGCACTGATAATAATTGAAAGTATTAGCCATAAATCATTAGGTAGATTGCCAATTAACCAGTAAGATACGCCAAAAGTTACAACAATGGATAAAATAGAAGTAATCCAAACTAAAGCTGTTAAGGGTTGCTCAAAATCAAGGTCTTCGCTATTCTTATATTTAGCATTGGCAATTGCACTGTTAAATAAAAATGCTACAATTGAAGTAATAATCATAATAATACGCATAGCAAAAATCCATACCAATAATTCTGCTTGAACAGAAACATCGGCAACAGCCAAAACAATAAATGAAATAAGGGCAACGCCTGTAACACCATAGGTTTCAAAACCATCAGCAGTGGGTCCAACAGAATCTCCTGCATTATCACCAACACAATCGGCAATTACACCGGGATTTCGGGGGTCATCTTCACCAATTTTAAATACTACTTTCATCAAATCCGAACCAATATCGGCAATTTTGGTGAAAATACCTCCTGCGATACGCAAAACACTAGCACCAAGCGACTCACCTATTGCAAAGCCTATAAAGCTTGCTCCTGCATAATGACCGGGAACAAATAAAAGAATTATCAACATCATAATCAGCTCAATACTGATTAACATCACACCAATGCTCATTCCTGCATTTATAGGAATATTCAACAATTTAATAGGCTTACGCTCTAAGGATGCAAAAGCCATACGTGAATTTGCCAAAGTATTCATCCGAATACCAAACCATGCAACTCCGTATGAACCCAGAATACCCAGAACAGTCCAGCCAAGAATAATTAATACTCCTGATACCGGTGTTTCCTGTAAATACCCAAAGTAAAATGCAACTACAACACCAATAATCAGAAAGAGTAAAATAAGAAATTTACCTTGCTGAATAAGATAAGTTTTTGCCGTTTCGTAAATTACCTGAGCCACATCCAGCATTGACTTGTGTGCTGGCAGTTTTTTTACCTTTAAAAATTGATATAAACCAAATATTAAACCAAAAAAGGTAATTAAAAATCCCCAAAACAGCAGGCTTCTTCCTTCGCCTAAGTCGGGGATTACTAAACTTGCTTCGCTTGCATAGGTTTGCAGCGGAAAAGCAATATACAAGAGTAAACTGCTTATAAGTATTTTTAATTTCATAATAGTACAATAATTAGGTTAGAAAATCAGGCACTAAAATAGTAAAAATTATTGACATGCATAATAATTCTAATGCAAATAAAAAAGGAAATCCTTTTTATAAAAGTGATTTCCTTTTTTTAAGCTGAATTATGCATAATTCAGCTTAATTTTCACACAGTAATATTACTTTACAACAATATTTACCATTCGTTTTGGCACAACAATAATCTTTGTCGGTGTTTTTCCGGCAAGCCATCTTTCGGCAGCTTCATGTTCAAGCGCAGCTTTTTCAATATCAGTATTACTTGCATCTGCCGGTACTTGAATTTCGTAGCGCCTTTTTCCGTTAAATGCAACCGGATAGATAATTTGGTCTTCTTTCAGATATTTTTCTTCCAATTTCGGAAACTCTGCTTTTGTAACCGATTTGGTATGTCCTAATTTTCGCCAAATTTCCTCTGCAATATGAGGAGCAAATGGTGCCAATAATGCCGTTAAAGGTTCTAATATCTCAAATTTATTGCATTTTAGGCTGCTTAGCTCATTTACACATATCATAAAAGCGCTAATGGAAGTATTAAACGAAAAACGCTCAATATCTTCTTCAACTTTTTTAATGGTTTTATGCAATATTTTTAATTCTGCATCACTTGCTTTTTCGTTGGTAACTTCAAATTTATTATTCCTATGGAATAAATTCCAAAATTTCCGTAAAAATTTATGTACTCCTTCTATCCCATTCGTATCCCAAGGTTTTGATTGTTCTACGGGTCCTAAAAACATTTCGTACAAGCGCAGTGTATCGGCTCCGTATTGTTCAATAATACTGTCGGGGTTAACTACATTATACATCGATTTCGACATTTTTTCAATTGCCCATCCGCATTTGTATTTGCCGTCTTCCAAAATAAATTCGGCATCTTTATAATCGGGCGACCAATTTTTAAAGGCTTCAATATCCAAATAATCATTATGTACAATGTTCACATCTACATGGATTGGCGTAACTTCATATTTATCTTTCAAACCGAAAGAAACATAAGTATTTGTATCTTTAATACGATAAACAAAATTAGAGCGCCCTTGAATCATTCCTTGATTAATCAGTTTTTTAAAAGGCTCATCTTTTACAACATATCCCAAATCATACAAAAACTTATTCCAAAAGCGCGAATACATTAAATGACCTACGGCATGTTCCGTACCACCCACATATAAATCAACATCTTGCCAATATTTGTTTGCCTCTTCGGATACCAATGCTGTATCGTTATGCGGGTCCATATATCGCAAATAATAAGCTGATGAGCCGGCAAACCCGGGCATAGTACTCAACTCAAATGGGTAGCCCTCTTTCGTGTGCCAATTTTTTGCACGGCCTAATGGTGGGTCTCCATCCTCTGTTGGTTTATAGGCATCAATTTCG
>JALSLF010000453.1 GCA_026988445.1 Bacteroidales bacterium | reverse complement strand
ATACGAAATCCTAAAACAAGTGCAGCAAGTTTTTGAAGACTAAAATTTTGGAAACCTAATTTTTTTACAAAAGTTTGTAAATCAACAAAGGCATCGGCTTCAAATTTCCGTAACTTTTGCAAAGCAATAATATCGTCTCTAATGGCAACACCTATTTTTGTTATGGATTTGTTTGCCAATAAATTTGCGATATCAGGATGTAAACCATTACCATTTAAACGAAATAAGAAAGCAGTATCAGAATTTGAAAGTTGCAGTAATGAAACTTTATTGGTTTTGCCTTTTTTAAAAGAGGGTTTTGTTTCGGTATCAAAGCCAATTTTATCAAACTCACTTAAAAAACTAACGGCTTTAATAATATCATTCTCTTTTTCTACTACATGAATTTTGCCTTCAAATGCTTTAAGTGGCAGTTCATTCATTTCCTCTCTTGATATGCTCTTTGCAAATTGCATTATTCTTCGTTAAAGTCGTTAAAACGTTTATTTATAAGCCAATTGTCCGTATTAGGCGTGTTTGTGTCCTGATTTATTTCATTTTCGTCTTCAAGATTATCGTTACCGTATATCAGATTATGCATTATAGATAAAGAAGCCAGCAGGCGTGGACCCCAAAATCGTTCAAAATTCATTTTACATTCAAACAATGCATTTGAAAGGCTTTCTTCATTACCAATTCTGTAAAGGGTAACAATATCTTTTGCATCTTGATAAATATCTGTTAAACATTCAGATAAACTAACACTTTCCTGATTATCCGTTTCTAAAGTTTCGGGGGTAAATACTTCAAAAAACGATTCGCTGCCTCCCAGCTTTGTTGCTACTCCGTTTTGTATAAAGTGCCAGTCTTCTTCCGTAACAAATTTTTCTATAAAGGCATCGTTAATATCTTCTTCAACAGGCAGTGCTGTTGCTTTTAGGTATAACAAACCAAGCAACTTTTGGCTTTTTTCAAAAAAAGCTTTTTTTGAAATTTCTTTTATGTTTTCAAGTAACAAACAATACTCGTTGGCTACTAATAAAAACTCTTCTATTTTTTGTTTGTTTAAATCTTTATCCATCACTATTTTATACTACATAAAAAATTATACCTCTTCCAAAATGTTCATCAGACAGAATTTCTGACATAGTAAACTTTGTTTATGCAATAAATTTCTTTTTAAAAATTGCAAAAACAATTTTATTGAAAGAAGTATAACTCTAACGCTTATTGGGGCGACAAAAGTATAAAAAAGTCTTTTAAAAAAAAGCAATCCGGGTTTGAATTATTCCTGACCTATACCCTGCATTGCATTTTTTGCTTTTTCTTTAGCTGCTTTTTCTTTATAATTAAACCATCTATCTCCGGCTGTTTTAATTAAAAGCTCATCTAAATGGTGAACAACTAAAACGTTCCATAAACCACGCATATAAGCTCCCGGTGCACGATAGTTGATTGAAAATCCTGCATCAAGATATTCGATATGATGCCACCAGCCCGATGGAATATATAAAGTTTCACCATTTTGAATAATACATTCATGACCGCGAACGTAATTCAGTGCCGGGTATTTTTCATAATCAGGATGATCTATATCCACGGGACTATGTACGGTAAACGGAAGTTTATATAATAATTCTGATGTTTCCGGTGGAAAAAGTACAATACGTTTTCTTCCTACAAGGTGCGTTAAAAAAACATGCGACATATCCATATCGTAATGAATACGAGTAACCGAACTTTGACCACCAAAAAACATAAACGAAAGATTAATCATTTTATCGGTAATATCCGGCATGTGAAAATCTTTTTTTAAGTCTGGATTTAATTTAAAAGGATTAAATAAAAAAATTCTCAAAGAAGTAGGTCCTTTTTGTATTAAATCAATATATTCTGAAAATTTCATTTTTATTGGCGGATATTTAAATGATTGCCCCATGTATTGTTCCGCACTGTCAAACAAGCCTATTTCATGGTGTCCCATAGTTTCTTTGAAAAAATCAAAAGTCCACTTTTCCAATAAGGGTTGACCTTTATACAGATTTTTAATAACCAGCGGCTTGCGCGGTTTCATATAATTATTCTCAAAATCTTTTTTCGAGATACTATCAACAATCTCAACATCTTTATGAATACTTAACGGCATAATATTATAATTTTGGGTTAATATTAATTTTCAAAGATAATAAATTATGATGAAATAATTTGCTATCTTATTTGCAATTTAGTCTCTAATTAACATAATATTTGAACATATCTTTTGTCATGAAATCGTTAAAAATTGTTAATTCATCAGGTATTAGATACTATTTATCACTTTTAAACGTTATTTCATTAAATAATTTTTTGGCAAAATATTTGCATCTTTTCATTTTAAAACGTATCTTGCATTAAAATATTAGGAGATGAAAAACTATCGCGACATAATTTATTTAAGAGGTAAAGAATCAGTATTTGTAAATATTTTATTCTTAATTGTTTTGTTAATATTTATTGTTCCTATTGTTGTTATTTTTGGGCTAAGGTTCATTTATAAGTTAGTTCGCGGCGTTCAGGAAAAAGTTTCTACTTCCACATCAGAAGTTGCCTCCGGCTTGGAAAAAGTTTACTAGTACCACTTTTGCCTAAAACTTTATTTCTTCTTTTTTAAAACACTTTCGTTTTTAGTGTTAAATCTTTATGAAAAAAGATTAAAATAGTAATCCTATTTCTAAATTTTAGTAAACTATTGTTTTTTTAATCTGTATCTTTGTAATTTAATTTTAAGTTTATGAAGATATTGATACTTTGTACTGGCAATAGTTGTCGTAGCCAAATGGCAGAAGGATTTTTAAAAGCATTTGACAAAAATTTAGAAGTATATTCCGCAGGTACTAATCCGAGTGGACAAACCCATCCCAAAGCAATTCAGGTAATGAAAGAAATAGGGATTGACATAAGCGATAATTATCCAAAAGATGTCAATCAGTTTATTAATCAAAGTTTTGATTATGTAATAACGGTTTGTGATAATGCAAAAGAAACTTGTCCTGTTTTTCTTGGTGATGTAAAACACAGGTTACATATAGGCTTTGAAGATCCTGCCGAAGTTTCGGGCGATGAAGTGTTTATTTTGTCCGAATTTCGACGAATTCGTGATGAAATTAAACGAGACTTCAAGCAATTTTACGAAAATATCGGAAAATAAATTAGTTCTAAATTAATTTTAATTGATGAATAAAAATATTGAAGATAAGTTACAGGCAAGAAACATAAAACAAACAGCAATGCGTCAGCTTGTTTTAAAAGTATTTACCGAGGAAAAAACGGCAATAGGTTTACCTGAACTGGAAGAAAAAATTGAACGTGCCGATAAAGCTACGCTTTATAGAACCTTAAAAACCTTTGAATATCATAAATTAATTCATAAGATTGACGATGGCAGCGGTACTACAAAATATGCCCTATGCGAAGATACTTGTACATGCAGTCCGCATGATTTACACGTACATTTTCATTGTTCTGAATGCGATAAAACTTATTGCTTAAATGATATTCCGGTTCCTTTAATCAATTTACCCGTAGGCTTTTCTTTAAACAGTGTAAATATGGTGGTAGAAGGTATTTGTGCAAATTGTAAAATTGAGCATTAGCTTAAAGGAAAGTAGTGAAATAATCAAAAAACGGATATCGTACAACTTTATATATCAGTGTTTTAGCTATTTAATGATATAATTATAAAGAGAACTATGACACACGAACATCATCATTCACATGGGCATCACACACCGGATAATTACAGTAAAGCATTTGCTATCGGCATAGGCTTGAATGTTGTTTTTGTAGCTGTTGAGATATTTTATGGCTTAGCAGCTAATTCATCGGCATTGTTAGCCGATGCGGGACATAATGCCAGCGATGTATTAAGTCTTATTTTTGCGTGGATAGCTACCCGCTTGGCAACCATTAAACCTAAAGGAAAATATACATATGGTTTGCGCAAAACTACTGTTTTAGTCTCTATTTTAAATGCTGTTTTGTTGTTTGGGGCTGTTTTTGCTATTGCATGGGATGCTTTTGAAAAATTTAAAAATCCGGAACCGGTAGCCGGAAAACAAATTATGATTGTAGCTGCTATTGGTGTAGTTATCAATACAGTAACAGCCTTGCTTTTTATGAAAGGACAAAAAGACGATTTAAATATAAAAGGTGCTTTCTTACATATGATGGCTGATGCAGGTGTTTCGCTTGGCGTTGTGATTGCCGGATTAGTTATTAGCCTTACCGGTATTTTGTGGATTGACCCAATGATGAGCTTTCTTATTATTATTGTGATTATTTGGGGTACTTGGCAATTATTTACCGATTCCTTGGATTTGGCTCTGGATGCTGTTCCAAAACAAGTTGATGTGGAAAAGGTACATAATTATTTGCTTTCGCTTGCCGGTGTGGAAGATTTACACGATTTACACATTTGGGCTATGAGTACCACACAAATTGCGCTGACTGCTCATTTAATTATGCCTCGAGGCTACGATGATGATTTTTTAACAAAATTGCAACACGATTTAAAACACAAATTTAATATCGAGCATACTACTTTTCAAATTGAAAATAAAGCGCTTGGGTCCGGTTGTGAAAATAATTGCTAAGTATAAATTGAGGCATAGATGAATAAAGCAGAAGATAAAAATAAAGAGAACACTATCTTTATGAAAAGATATACCGGTTTCCCAATGCCTGCTTATGCTTTTTTGCCCGGAATTAATCAACACCCGAATAAAAATCATCAACAAATACATATCCCTGAATTACCCGATACCGGTGAACTGATAAATGCCGGAAATTGGCAAAACGCACCGGCATATCTTTATGCCATTGATATATTTAATCAAGAATATTATTGGGAAGTTCACGAAATATTGGAACATTTATGGATGAATAACGGGAAAAGTTCTGAAACGGCTGTTTTTTTAAAAGGAATTATTCAACTATCTGTAGCTTTATTAAAAGTGAAATTAGGAAATAAGTTTGGTGCAAAACGGCTGCTCAATAAAGCAATGATACATTTACAAAGACAAGAAAAAATATATTTGGGGATTGATGTAGAAAAATTGATTGGCGAATGTGAAAGATATATACAAGGAGAAATTAATTCGCCGCCGCTTATTCGTTTAATCTAAATTTTTGAGAGCATGAGTGCTCAATTTTGCTTGGAAATACTATTCATACCTCGGATCCGGTAAATAATCCTGCTTAAACATTTTACTGACTTCAATACTGATAAATCCAAATTCGGAAACTACTTTTCCGTAAATGACATAAATTCCTTTTCCGCGAAAGGGATAAGAACGCGCAGCATTAGGAAAATGCACGGTGTCAATAAAATGACCTTCCGTATCGATAAATGTACCAAAATGCATTTGCTCTTTTTTTGCCGTGCGGGTGTATTTTACATGAATTAAATATCCGTAAATAAGAATATTTTTGTTTATATAAACCGGTAATAATTTTGCAATGAAGTTACTTTTAGGTTTTTCTTTCAATAATTCAAACGGACTGTAGAGCGAAAAACCCAGTAGTTCCATTTGGTCGTAAATATGTTCTAATTTTTCGGTTTTCAACTGTGGAAGATTAAATTTTTTGTTTGCAATTTTAAATAATTGATTTTGCTTTTCGGATTGTGTATTTTGTTTATTCAGCAGGTGAGCTTTCCATAGCAAAACTTTTTTATCGACACCCGTAAACTCAAAAGCACCACTTCGAATAAGCAAAATTAACTGCTCAACGGAAATGTTTACTCGAAGAGTAAAATCATCGAAAGAAAGGTAATCTCCGTTTTTTTGCCTTTCGGTAATAACATGCATGATATTGCTTTGTTCCATATCTTTAATAAAAGCAAAACCAATATATATTTCATTTCCTCGAATAATACACAAGTATTCGCTTTTATTAATATCGGGCGGGTGAATGATTGCACCCTTCATTCGTGCCTCGTGAAGGTAGGTTTCCGTATCATAAAAACCACCGCCATTGTTCAATACTGCCACTAAATACTCCAACGGATAGTGTGCTTTCAGATAAAGGCTTTGATAACTTTCAACGGCATAAGATGCCGAATGACCTTTGGCAAAAGCATAACCGGCAAAACTTTCAATTTGCATCCAAATTTCTGCAATTAATTGATTATTATAGCCTTTTAAACTGCAATTATCGAAAAACTTTTGTTTAACTTTTAAAAACTCTTCACGTGAACGGTATTTGCCGCTCATTGCCCGCCGCAAAACATCAGCCTCGCCCAAAGATAAACCTGCAAAATGATGAGCTACTTTAATTACATCTTCTTGATAAACCATAATACCGTAAGTTTCTTCCATCAATTTCCACATTACCGGATGGGCTTGTTTTCTCCTTTCGGGATTTTTGTGCCGTAAAATATATTCGCGCATCATTCCGCTGCGTGCCACCCCGGGACGAATTATTGAGCTTGCCGCTACCAAACCAAGATAATTATCTACTTCCAATTTTTTTAAAAGCATTCGCATTGCCGGCGATTCTACATAAAAACAACCCAAACATTGAGCATTACGTATTAAATTTTTGATTTTTTCATCGGTTTTCAGACTGTTTATGTCGTGTAAATCTATTCTAAGCGGCTTTTTTTTATTCTTTTGGATAATTTTTAGTGTATCTTTTATTTTTGCCAAACCGCGCTGTCCGAGTATATCAAATTTAAACAAACCGGCATCTTCAGCAATTACCATATCAAACTGAACCGTTGGAAAACCTTTTGGTGGAAGATGGGTTGCCGAGTAATAATGCAAAGGTTTTTCCGTGATTAATATTCCGCCTGCGTGAATGCTCAGATGATTAGGTATGCCTTCCAACTGTTTGGTATAAACAAGAACTAAACGAGCCAATTCATCCAACTTATCCGGATTAAATTTCTTATCTGCCAATTCGTCAATTTCGTGTTTGGGTAAACCGAAAACCTTGCCCAGTTCGCGCACTGCTGAATTATAAGCAAAAGTATTATAAGTTGCCAAAAGTGCTACATTCGGGAAACGCTCAAAGATATAGCGGGTAACATCTTCGCGGTCTTTCCATGAAAAATCAATATCAAAATCCGGCGGACTGCTACGATACAGGTTTATAAAACGCTCAAAATATAAATCCAAATCAACCGGATCAACATCGGTAATGTCCAGCAAGTAGGCTACAATGCTGTTTGCGCCACTACCGCGCCCCACATGAAAGTAATTTTTCCGTTTGGCATATTCTACAATATCCCAATTAATTAAAAAATAGGATACAAAATTCATTTTTTTGATTAAAGACAGCTCTTTTTCCAAACGTTTGATAATTTTAGTATCCACTTTTTTATAGCGATAGTTTAAATTTTGCTTGCATAATCTCAATAATAGCTCTTCGTCTTTTTTACGGTTCCCGGTATAAGTTTGCAGGTTTTGTGATTTTTTGGAGAAATCAAAACCAATGGAACATTGATTCATCAGTTTTTCGGTATTTTCAATAATAAACGGATAATCGGCAAATTGCTTTTTCAATTTATCGGCAGGCAACATTTTATGCTCTTGGCAGGCTTGCTCGTCTGTGGGCAGCTTGCTTAAAAGCGTGTTGTTGGCTATTGCACGTAATAAACGGTGGGTATTAAAATCTTTTTTGTTCCGAAAACTTACCGGCTGTAAAATCACTAATTTGTTTTTACATTGCATGAATTTTGAAAAAGGCAGTTTGCTTAAATCATTAATTCCTATACCAATGTATTCGTATTCTTTCAATTGATATTTGCATCGTTTTACAGCTTGCTGAAACGGATAGATAATAAATGTGTGTTTAAATTCGGGGGCTGTTTCGGGTAAAGAATTTTTTTCGTGTAGATGTTTGGATAAAAAACGGTTTAATTCAAAAAAACCTTCGTTGTTTTTTGCCAGACCTACATATAATTGTTTTATTCCGTTTCGGAAATCAATACCAGCAATGGGCTTTATGTTGTATTTTGGTGCTAAGCGGACAAAGTTCAGCATAGCTGAAGTGTTGTTAATATCGGTTAAAGCAAGTGTGTTAACACCTTTTAAATTTGCAGTTTTCAGCAATTCTTTTTCAGAAAATGTTCCGTAACGCAGACTGAAATATGTGTGATTGTTTAAATACATTTCCGAAAATATTTTTGCCGTAGTATAGTTCTTTTATATGTGTAGCTTTCAGCTTACAAATCTGAGCTATGTGTGTGCTATTAGCTGATTTTTAAAGCTTTTTTAATGGCTTCAATGCCTTCTTTAATTTCTTGCAGGTTTAAACTGTCAATGTCTTGTTCTAAATCAAAAGTTATTTTGCCGCTCACTTGCCAAAGTTCAAGTAGTTGATGCGCTTTTATTTCAATATCGGGATATTCGGTATTCAGCGATATTAGTTTTATATCTGTTTTATTTTCAGATATCTCAATTTTTTTGAGTAAAACACTATCGGGCAATACAGCAACACAAATGCTGCCGTTTGAAATTTCATCTAAAGCGGAAACGGCTTTTGCCAATACCCATTCGCCCGGTTTAAAAACAGGCAGCATACTGTTTCCTTCTACCTGAAAACTGCGAAAAGTGGCATTGCGAAAACGTTCAACGGGTATGCTGAATGCAGGTAAGGTATCAAACCATTTTTCATCACGAATATTATCGGGATATCCGGCGGCAGCCTTTACATTTACCATAAGTATATTTTCGTTGCCGCTGTTGTCCACCGTTATCATTTTTGGTAAAATATCGGTATTGTACGGATTCAGGTATTTTTTTTCGCTTTTTCCGTATATCCATAAGGGGTTTATGTGAAATTTATCCAAAAGTTTCATGACCATTTTACCGGAAAGTTTGGTGCGTCCGCGCTCAATATCGGAAACGGAGCTACTTGTTTCCAATTCTTCGGCAAAACCGGATTGAGTAAAGTTTAATTCTTCGCGAATTTGTTTAAAGCGTTGCAATTCTACGGGCAATTCTTTTTCCATGATTATTATTTTAGATATTCAGATACAAAGTTAATAAAAATATTTGGAAAAATTACGAGTATTTGGAATATTTACGTAATTTTGTACTGAATTTGTAAATCTCTTTAAGGGCAGATAGTCCGGATATAAGTAACTCAATCTAAAATCATTAATCTAAATTCTAAACTAAATATATGACACGAAGCATTTTACATTTGGATTTAGATACTTTTTTTGTATCGGTAGAGCGATTGCTGGATAGTCGCTTGAACGGAAAACCGATTTTAGTAGGCGGTACAAGCGATAGGGGAGTGGTGTCGGCTTGCAGTTACGAAACGCGTGGTTTTGGTGTGCATTCGGGTATGTCGATGAAAATGGCGCGCCGTTTATGTCCTGAGGCACTTGTAATACGTGGCGATGTAGGAAATTACAGCAAATATTCAAAAATGGTTACCGAAATTATTGCCGCACAAGTACCGGTATTGGAAAAAGCAAGTATTGATGAATTTTATGCCGATATGAGCGGTATGGATAAGTTTTTCGGTATTTATAAGTATGCTACGGAAATTCGCAAAAAAATCATAAAGGAAACGGGCTTGCCTATTTCAATGGGTTTATCGGTAAATAAAGTAGTGTCAAAAGTGGCTGCGGGTGAGGCAAAGCCCAATAATCAATTAAAAATTGATTTTGGTAAAGAAAAAAGTTTTTTATCGCCTTTATCGATACGAAAAATTCCGATGATTGGAAATAAAACCTATCATACTTTGGTAAACTTAGGTGTTAAAAAAGTAGCTACTTTACAAGAAATGCCTGTGGAATTATTACAAAATGTATTTGGAAAAAACGGACCTGAGATATGGAAGCGTGCAAATGGTATTGATAATCGTCCTGTTGTTCCTTATTCGGAACGAAAATCGATTTCTACGGAACGTACTTTTGAAAAAGACAGTACCGATTGGCGTAAAATGGAAAGCATTTTAACGGCAATGACCGAAAAATTAGCCTATCAACTCAGGAAACAGCAAAAATTTACTTCGGTAGTGGCAGTAAAAATCAGGTTTTCTGATTTTAATACACACAGTAAGCAAGTTAAAATTCCTTATACATCGGGCGACCATATTCTTATTCCGCGGGTGATTGAACTTTTCAGGCAACTGTATAACAGGCGGTTGCTTATTCGTTTAATTGGAGTGCGTTTTGGCGGTTTAATACAAGGCAGTTTACAATTAAATTTATTTGAAGATAATTTGCGTATGTACCGTTTGTATGAAGCCATTGATGATTTGCGTATGCGCTATGGGGCGGATTGTGTGTTAAGAGCTGGTGGTGTTTTAAACCTAAATTGAGCGATTATTTACAAAAAGAAGTGCCAAGATATTGAGACTAAAAAGTTTAGAAAAAAAGTAAGAATACCGGTTGGTATTTGAGTCTTTTTTTGTAAATCTTTTTAGCCCAATAGATTGGTACTTATTGAAGTAGATAATCGCTCAATTTAGGTTAAATTAGCTTTGATTTAAGAACAAGGAAGATGGATTAAGGATTTTAGATTTTTTATTGTTCATTAAACATCTTAATTCATTAATCGGTATTCGATATTCAATCTGTCGGTTGTTGAAAAAGTTATTCATTTATCTTTTTAGAATATCGAATATTGAACACCGATTAACGATTTTAGAATTACCTTTGATTTTGAAATATCTGAAACTTCTAAAATCCTTAATCCTTCCGCCGGTAGTCGGACAAGTTATTCGATATTCAACTTCGTGTTTGCAATAGTATTTTTATTCGCTGAAAGATAACACAAAGTTTATTATTTTTTTATTTAAGAAAAACCTACTATTTTTATACTTATCTAAAAACAGTAAGCTATGAAAGAAATTAGACGCATTCCCGATTT
>JALSLF010000452.1 GCA_026988445.1 Bacteroidales bacterium | reverse complement strand
TGCCCATCCCGACTCTTTAAGTAAAAGAGAAAAGAAAAAGCTGGAAAAATCATACAAAAAAGAACAAAAGTTTAACAAAAAAAACGGATTAGGTGACGGCGGTATTGACCCAATTACCCAAAGCCTTTTGATGAATAATCCGGAATATGAAGGGATGAATTTGAACAAAAACGATATAAGAACTTTAAGCAGGATAAATAAAAAATACGGAATAACACAAGACGACATAAAACTCAGACAAAGTAATCCGGATACAATTAATCTGTTTCAACGCTTTAAAATTGCAAGAACGTACCGAAAAGATTATGTGCGGAAAAAGAAATTGCAAAAGTTTTGGAAAAAGAAAATTTATGCAATGCAACCACCGGATGCAAAAAAAAGAATGAAAGAACATGAAAAAAGAATAAAACAACGAGATAGGCACAGAAAATGGGTCATGCGGAAAAAAAAGTTTTTAAATATGTTTAAATAATATCTTTGGGAAACCACACAAAATTTAACAAGTTTCTTTTTGCGATATTTTTATTCATCCATTTATAATTTTAATTTCAAAAAAAATATGTAAATTTGTAAAGAATAATATAAATTTCTGATTATGGATCTTGATACTATTATCTATATTATAATTACGGTAGTTATTTTTATAGTAAGTTTAGTGGGTAATAAAAAACCCAAACAACTGCCACCACAAGAAGAACAGGAAGATATTGACTATACCTTAAATGAGTTTGAAAAAATTCTGGAACGAAAAGAAGAGTTTGTTCAAATGCAAGAAAGTAATACGGAAAATGTGGAAGTAGTTCAAGAAGAGCAGCAATCGGAACTTGCTGAATACTACGAAAAAGAAGAAGAAAAGAAAAAACAGGAAAGTATTATTCAAAAGAAAGAAGAAAATAATCATAAAGAAGAAATAAAGAAAGAAGATAAACACGATGAAGATGAAGACACTGATGATGGTTTTGATTTAAACTCTGCCATAATCTATTCGTCCATTCTTGAGCGAAAAAAATTTCGTCATTGAAAAAAAGAAATTCATCAAAAAATAATATTATAACTCATTAATATAAAAGACAATAGTATTTCTTTATTTGATTAATTCAAAAAAAGCATTAACTTTGCAGCCGCAAGAGTCCTTAACCACAGGATTCTTTTTTATTTTAAGCTAAATTGAGTGATTATTAAAGTTGATAACAGCTGAATTTAGGTTTAATAAAAGCAAACATC
Source organism: Bacteroidales bacterium (assembly GCA_026988445.1). Taxonomy (GTDB): domain Bacteria; phylum Bacteroidota; class Bacteroidia; order Bacteroidales; family NBLH01; genus NBLH01. Next base: position 9,645 of record JALSLF010000452.1, on the reverse strand, counting down.
AGTAAATTTACATATTAAAAAACAAATAAGAATTGGCTATGGCAAAAGTATCGTACATGACCGAAGAAGGATTAAAAAAGTTAAAAGAAGAAGTTGATCATTTAGTTCGAGTTGAACGCCCGAAAATTTCAGCTCAAATTGCCGAAGCACGTGATAAAGGAGATTTATCGGAAAATGCTGAATATGATGCAGCAAAAGAAGCACAAGGAATGTTGGAAATGAAAATTGCCAAATTGCAAGAAAAAATTCGTAATGCAAGAGTGATTGATGAATCACAAATTGACACTTCAAGTGTTCAGATAATGAACAAAGTAAAGCTAAAAAATATAAAAAACAATGCCGTAATGGAATATATGCTGGTTGCCGAAAATGAAGCCGATTTAAAAGCCGGTAAAATTTCTATAGAAACACCTATTGCCAAAGGTCTTCTTGGTAAAAAAGTAGGCGACATAGCTAAAATTCAAGTACCCAACGGATTGTTGGAATTTGAAATTTTGGATATTACAATCGGGTAGTTTTAAAAATATATATTTAAAAAAGGGTAATGCATGATGCATTACCCTTTTTATTTTTACTATAATTTTCACAAAAATAGAAGTAAAATCCTTTAACTTCTATATTTATAAATTTGTACTCAAATACCTTTCTGCCAATTCAATGCTAATACCTTTACGTTGAGCATAATCTTCTAACTGGTCTTTGCCTATTTTACCCACATTAAAGTATTTGCTTTGGGGGTGTGCAAAGTAAAATCCGCTAACCGAAGCTGCCGGATACATGGCAAAACTTTCAGTAAGACTAATGCCTGTGGTTTGAGCCACATTCATTAAATTAAATAAAACTTGTTTTTCGGAATGTTCGGGACAAGCCGGATAACCAATTGCCGGACGAATACCGCGATATTTTTCTTTAACAATATCATCTATGTTCAAACGCTCATCGGAGGAATATCCCCAAAACTCTGTGCGTACTCTGAAATGCATTAATTCGGCAAAAGCTTCGGCTAACCTGTCGGCTAAAACTTTGATCATAATTGCACTGTAATCATCATTTTCCGATTCAAACTTCTTAATCCATTTTTCAATACCTACTCCGGCAGTTACGGCAAATCCGCCAAGGTAATCAATAATCCGGCTTTCTTTCGGAGCTATAAAATCAGCCAATGACAATAAATAATCTTTTTTATTGTTTAAAAATTTTTCACTTTGCTGTCGTAAATGATGAAATGTTGTAAGCAGCTCCTTGCCTTTTTCATCTTTATAAATTTCAATAGACTCACCGGTACTGTTTGCCGGATAAAATCCGATAACGGCTTTTGCTTGCAGCATTTTTCCATCAATAATTTTTTGGAGCATTTCTTTACCGTCATTAAACAGTTTTTTGGCTTCACTGCCTTTTTTCGGATGCTCAAAAATTGCCGGATATTTGCCTTTAATATCCCAAGCATGGAAAAAGAAAGTCCAATCGATAAATTTGCTAATTTCTTCAATTGAATAGTCTTCAAAAACTTTTGTGCCGGTAAATTGTGGCTTTTGAACATCTTGTTCTTGCCAATTTATTTTAAATTTATGCTCTTTTGCGTACTCAAAACTTACTAATTTTGCTGTTTTTTCACTGTGTTTTTGGCGTATTTGCTCATATTCTTCATTAATTTCATTAATGAAATGGTCTTTTATATCTTTTGAAATTAAATTAGCACTTACCCCAACGCTTTTAGATGCATCAATAACATGAACAATTCCCCCATCATAATTTGGAGCAACTTTAACGGCTGTATGCAGTTTTGATGTGGTTGCACCGCCAATCAATAAAGGAATATCCATGCCGCGCCGTTTCATTTCTTTGGCTACATGAACCATTTCTTCTAAAGAAGGTGTAATTAAACCACTTAAACCCACCAAATCAACTTTTTCTTGTTCGGCAACTTCCAGAATTTTTTCGGCAGGTACCATCACTCCAAGGTCTATTACCTCAAAATTATTGCATTGCATAACAACACCTACAATGTTTTTACCAATATCATGTACATCGCCTTTTACTGTTGCAAGCAATACTTTACCCGCCGAGCTACTATCGGACGCCTGTAATTTTTCTTCTTCAATATAAGGCAATAAAACCGCCACCGCTTTTTTCATAACGCGTGCACTTTTAACTACCTGCGGCAAAAACATCTTTCCGGAACCAAATAAATCACCTACAACATTCATCCCGTCCATTAAAGGACCTTCTATTACTTCTAATGCAAGACGATGATTTTTACGTGCTTCTTCAACATCTTCTTCGATAAAATCAGTTATTCCTTTGATTAAAGCATGTTTTAAGCGTTCATTTACCGGTTTTGTTCGCCAATCATCCTGCACTTTTTGCGATTTTCCTTCTTGCTGAACAGTTGCTGCATACTCAATTAAACGATCAGCTGCATCCGGGTGCCTGTTTAAAACCACATCTTCAACTAAAACCAATAAATCTTTTGGTATTTCATCATAAATTTGCAACATTCCAGCATTTACAATTCCCATGTCCATGCCGGCTTTAATAGCATGATACAAAAACACGGAATGCATTGCCTCACGCACTATATTATTGCCCCTGAACGAGAAAGACAGATTACTAACCCCACCGGAAACTTTTGCGTAAGGTAAATTTTCTTTAATCCATTTAACGGTTTTGATAAAATCAAGTGCATAATTATTATGCTCTTCCATGCCGGTGGCAATGGTTAAAATATTAGGGTCAAAAATTATATCCTCAGGCGGAAAGTTTACTTTTTTTGTTAAAATATCATACGAGCGTTTACAGATTTCAATGCGGCGTTCATAAGTACTTGCTTGTCCTTGCTCATCAAAAGCCATAACAACGGTAGCTGCACCGTAACGTTTAATTTTTTTTGCATGCTCAATAAAAGCTTCTTCCCCTTCTTTTAAACTAATTGAATTTACAATCGCCTTTCCTTGTAAACATTTTAAACCGGCTTCAATAACCGACCATTTTGAAGAATCAATCATCACGGGAACTTTGGCAATATCGGGCTCGCTCATTACCAAATTTAAAAACTTTACCATTTCTTTTTCGGCGTCCAACATGGCATCGTCCATGTTTACATCAATAATTTGTGCACCGTTTTCAACTTGCTGACGTGCAATACTTAAAGCCTCTTCGTATTTTTCTTCGCGTATTAAACGTGCAAATTTTCGTGACCCGGCAACATTGGTACGTTCACCGATATTGATAAAGTTGTTTGTTGTATCAATACTTAAAGCCTCTAAACCCGATAAGCGTGTTTTGTGTTCGCTTTGCTTAACGCGATGTACTGATGCCTGTTGTGCGAGTTTTGCAATTTCTTTGATATGCCCGGGGGTAGTACCGCAACATCCACCGATAATATTTACGTATTGATTATCCAAATAATCTTTAATTTGAAGGCTCATTTTTTGTGGTGATTCATCGTATTCACCCAATTCATTGGGCAAACCTGCATTTGGATGTGCGCTAATATAAAAAGGTGATTTTTGCGACAACTCTTCAACATAAGGACGTAAATCATGTGCACCAAAAGCACAGTTTAAACCAATACTTAAAAGTTTTATGTGCGAAACCGAGTTTAAAAAGGCTTCAAGTGTTTGACCGGAAAGCGTTCTACCGCTTTTGTCGGTAATTGTTCCCGAAACCATGACCGGAAAATCATGCAAATTACGTTCTTCTAAAATTAGGTCTATAGCAAAAAGCGCTGCTTTGGCATTAAGTGTATCAAAAATAGTTTCCACCATTAAAATATCTGCTCCTCCATCTAATAAACCCTTAATTTGCTCACTATAAGCCAGTACCAAATCATCGAAACTAACGGCACGAAAACCGGGGTCGTTTACATCGGGCGACATGGAAGCGGTTTTGTTGGTTGGCCCCATTGAACCGGCAACATACCGGGGTTTATCAGGATTTTCTGCAGTAAACTTATCGGCAGCTTCTTTTGCTATTTTTGCCGATTGAAAATTAATTTCATAAGCCAAATTTTCCATTTGATAATCGGCCAAAGATATTGAAGTGGCATTAAAAGTATTGGTTTCAATAATATCGGCACCTGCTTTTAAATATTCTTCATGAATGGCTTTAATAACATCAGGGCGCGTAATTGAAAGCAAATCGTTATTGCCCTTTAATTCTACCGGATGATTTTTAAAACGCTCGCCGCGAAAATCTTTTTCACTGAGTTTATAATTTTGTATCATGGTACCCATTGCACCATCGAGTACTAAAACTCTTTTTTCTAATTCTTTAAAAATGTTTGCTTTATTCATATTTTGTTTGTTGCTTTATCTTTAATTTTAAGATTAAATCATAAAATAGTAATATGCTACATAATTTAAATTTCAATACAATAAATTGCTAAATAAGCGAGTAAAAAACATCACTCGCTTATCAAATACCTTAAATCCGCAACTATCTTCTACTGCAAAGCCATACTGCACGTCATTATTGGGAATGCTCGTTTTTCGATACTCACCGTCCGCCAGCTGGCGGACGCTTGCGTGTCTCAAAACTGCGCTACACCAATACTGACACACATTCTGGCTTTTCGCTACGAACATAGTTGCGGATTTAAGGAAATAATAAAAATAACACTTTCACCTGAATTGATACTTATATCTGCAACTATTTTCTATTGCAAAAGATTAAAGCTAAATCAGGTTTAGCCTATACTTTTTTCAATACCCCATACTGATTGTTCTACTTTTTTAAAAACAGGGAAAAAATCTTGTTTATGTTTTGCTAAAAAATAAGTTATTTCAATTCCGAGTATATTTTTTTCTTCATCATAATCAATCATGATATTATCTTCAAGTTCTTCTGTTTCAAAAACTTTCCCTTTTTTTAATTTTATATAAAGTGCATCTGCTTCCTTATCGTAATTTATTTTCATTTGCAATTATTTTTTGTCATTTTCCTATCAAAATACGCTGTAATTACCCTGTTTTTTATCGGGTTAAATACAACTTTTAAACATTTTCCGGCAAACTCAAGGATTTTCTTAAAAAAATGTACCTCATCCTGAGATTTAATTATTTTTTTATCCGGTGTATTAATAGTCTCATAAATCCATTCTTTGTCAATTCCGCGTTCTACGATTCGTTCATTCACGTGTTCTGAAAACTTTATTTCACTTTCATCCATTTAACAAAATTTGCAAGTAATGTAATTATACAAATATAAGCAATTTAGATTAAATTCATAGCATTACGGGCTATTCACTCCCGCATAATTTATCAATTTTATTAATCAACTCCTTAAACTCTTTTTTATCAAACAAGCGGGTAAGAAAAACAATTTTGCCGTTTTGGTCAATTAAAACATTCCGGGTAACTCCCGAATTGGGATGCGCATATAAGGTATAAATTGCATCGTCTAAATCTAAAGCCAGCGGATAGGTAATTTTCATCATTTCAGCAAACTTTTTCACTGCTTCGGGTTTTTCTTTTCTATCGATACCGATAAGTATTAATCCTTTATCTTTGTATGCCTGCCAAATGTCTTTTTCGATATGCGGCATTTCTTGGCGGCACACTCCACACCAGCTTGCTGTAAATTGCAGCATTACCGGTTTACCCTGCAAATCGGACAGTTTTCCGGGCGATGTTCCATCAGCATAAACAATTTTAAAATCAGGAGCTTGCTGACCGGTTTTTACTAAAAAACCACGTTCATCTAGATAAGAATATTTATCTTGTGCAACAAGATGCATGTTTGCAAACAGTAAAGTTATAAGTAATATTTTTTTCATTTTCGTAAAGTTTTTGGGCAGCAAATTTATATCAAAATTAAAGTATGTCCTAATCTTTATTTATAAACAAAGCTGAAATACAAATATTTAGCAAATCAATTTGTAAATAATATTGTTCTATTTGTTAAAAAAAGCTATTTTCGTATATATTTTCTTAAAGATTGTAAGCCTTTAGGCTTATTAAATATCAAATTGTAAAACTTGCATAAAACCAAAACCAATGAACTATATTGAACTATCTTTAAAATTAACGCCCTACACAAGTGAAAATTCCGGAATTATCATTGCCCGTTTGAGTGAAATAGGTTTTGAAAGTTTTAGCGATGAAGAACCATTTGTAAAAGCATGGATTCCCGAAAATTTATTTACCGGTGAAGTGCAAAATTTTGTCAAAAATCTTCAAATTAAAAATACAAAAGTTGATGGTAAACATAGCTTAATAAAAGAGCAAAATTGGAATGAAACATGGGAAAAAAATTATTTCGAGCCTATTTTAATTGCTGATAAATGTATTATCAGAAGTACTTTTCATGAAAATACCCCAAAATTAAAATACGAGATATTGATTGACCCTAAAATGTCTTTCGGCACAGGACATCACGAAACCACCTCTTTAATGATAGAAGAGATTTTGAATATAGATGTGCAAGGAAAAACCATTTTAGATATGGGCTGCGGAACGGGTATATTAGCCATATTAAGCTCACAAAAGGGTGCGAAAGAAATTTGTGCCATTGATATAGATAAATGGTCGTATAATAACACTTTGGAAAATTTACAATTAAATGCCATTAAAAATGTACATGTAGAGCTCGGCGATAAAAATATTATCGGACAAAAGTTTTTTAATATTATCTATGCAAACATAAATAAAAACGTATTACTACAAGATATACCTGATTATGCCGCACATATACATCAAGGCGGTAAACTACTTTTAAGTGGTTTTTATACAAATGATTTTGAAGATATTAATAAAATAGCCATAGCATCCGGTTTACAATTAAGCAACAAAAGAGAAAAAAACAAATGGTTAATGCTTAACTATTTAAAAATAAATTGACAAGCTATTTAAAAAATATTGCAGCTATCTTAATTATCCTTATTTTTACTGCTTGCAAAAATAGAGATATTGTAAAATCAATAGATTTGGGAAGTGGTGAAGCCAGTTGGTACGGTCCCGGTTTTCATGGTAAAATTACGGCAAACGGAGAAAAATACAATATGAACGATTTAACAGCTGCACACCCTTGGTTGCAATTTGGCAGCATTGTTAAAGTTACCAATTTGGATAATAACTTATCGGTAAAAGTGCGTATAAATGATCGCGGGCCTTACCATAAAAACAGAATTATTGATTTATCAAAATCAGCAGCTAAGCAAATAAAAATGATTAATACAGGTGTAGCCAAAGTAAGATTGGAGTTAACAGGTTATCAGCCAATGAATTTTAAAGCTTTGCTTATACATTATAAAAATTTAGTAAACATCAATAAAAAAATAAAAAATGACTAATCTACAATTCAGACACCGGCAAAACAAAAAAAAGACATGGATGATTCCATTAATTATAATTGTTTTATTGTATTTAACCATTCCTATACTACTGATAAACAAAGGAGAAGATAGTTTTGACAAAGCCGTATCGGCAATAGAAAGTAATTTGATACAAGCAGGGAATTATTATAATTCAGGTATTGTCTTTACCGATTTAGCCGGAAATTTTCCGGGTTTTTCAGCTTGGGCAAAAAAAACAGCTCTTCAAGGAAAAGAAAAAATAATGAACAGCTTTAAACGAAGATGTGAAGAATTAAAAAAGAAAAACATTAAAGAACAAAATAAATTTTGCGAAGAAAGCAAAGCTTTTATACAGAAAACAAAAATTCAAGTACCGGAATGTGAAGATATATGTAAATAATGTTTGAAAATCTTGGAAAAAAATACAAAAAAGCTTAATTTTATTGTTAATATATACTTTTATATCACAAGATTTAGAACAAATTACTCGATGCAAAAAAAACTTCATATACAACTATTACCTAAACATTTATTTTGGGATATAGATATTGAAAAATTAGATGTTGAAAAAAACAGTGTGCTGATTATTGAACGTATTTTTAATAGAGGGGATCTTGATGATATAAAAATGTTATTTGATTATTACGGCTTAGAGCGTATTAAAAATGAAATTGTTAAAGCAGGATTTTTAGATAAAAAAACCTTAAATTTTGTCAGCAAATTTTTAAATATTCCTAAAACAGAATTTCAATGTTATACAAAAAAACAGTCGAAAAACGTACACTGGAACTTTTAATAAAACTACAATCAAATCCTGAATTTTCAAATTTTTATTTAGCCGGTGGTACAGCTCTTGCTTTGCAAATAGGACATAGAAAATCAATAGACTTAGATTTTTTTTCACTTCATGATTTTGATAATAACTATTTATTAGAATTTTTAGAACATGATTTTGAATTTTATTTAGATTATTCTGATAAAAATACACTCAAAGGAAGTATTAATGATATTAAAATTGATATTCTTAGTCATAAATACCCTTTAGTTAAGCAAGTAGTTAAATATGACAGCATAATTTTATATTCTGTTGAAGATATTATTGCAATGAAATTAAACGCAATTGCAGGCAACGGGACACGTTCAAAAGATTTTATTGACATTTACTTCACTCTTAATAATTACTCAATCGAAGAAATGCTTCGTTTTTACAAGATAAAATATAAAACAAGAAATATTTTGCACATTATTAAGAGTTTAAATTATTTTGACGATGTTAATTGGCAAGATTGGCCCGAATTAATTTTGGAAAAAAAACTTAAAATTGAAGATGTTAAAGATAGGATTGAAAAGCAAACAAATTCATTCTTAAAAACACTTTAAAATACTACATGTTACAAAACATTCCGATTAATAGTATTCGCAAAATAAAAAAAAGCAAGATTAGTAAACTTTTCCGCTTTTTAAATATAAGTTTCGTTAATTCTTTCTAAATTTGCACGTTTAAGCAAAATATTCAGTCTAATCTACACAGGAAATGGCTAAAAAAGAGAACGAGTTTTTAAAAAAACTCAAAAGTAAATACCAGTTGGTAGTATATAATGAAGAAAGTTTACAAGAAGCTTTTAAGTTCAGACTTTCGCGCATGAATTTATTCAGTTATTTTGGCTTATTGATAATTGTTATTGCCGTTTTAGTAAGCTTACTGTTTGTATTTACACCATTTGGCTTATTATTGCCCAGCCAAAGAAACAGTGAATTATCAAGAGAATTGTTTCAGAACGCTATTTTATTAGACTCTCTTAAAAAAGAAATTAGAATAAGAGACCAATATTTTGAAAATATTCAAAATATTATGCTGGGAAGAAAAATAAATAATTACGATAATGTGCAAGATACAAGTTATCGGCACGCACGTTTAGAATTTACCCGTTCAAAGCATGATTCTATTTTACGGCAACAAATTGAAAAAGAAGAAAAGCAAAATTTATCGGTACTGAAAAATAAAAAAACAGGAAGTATTAATTTAAAAAATTTGCATTTTTTTGTTCCTGTTAAAGGAATTGTAACCAATGGTTTTGACCCTGAAAACGAGCATATGGCTATTGATATTGTAGCACAACCGAACGAACCGGTTTTGGCAACTCTTGAAGGTACGGTAACATTAGCCACATGGAGCTTAACCGAAGGTTACATCATTATTATTCAGCATAATTATAATATTGTATCGATATACAAACATAATTCATCGCTACTGAAAAAAGTGGGTGACCACGTTACCGCAGGCGAACCTATTGCTATTATCGGAAATACCGGAGAACTAAGTACCGGACCTCATTTACATTTTGAACTTT
>JALSLF010000451.1 GCA_026988445.1 Bacteroidales bacterium | reverse complement strand
CAAAACTTGCTTATACAGCTATAAAAAATTTAAGTTTGGAGATGGGCATAAATAATATTTTTGATGTTACTTATTACGAACATTTAAGTCGCCCGTATAAAAATATGCCGGAGCAAAGTATGTTTTATGAACCGGGAAGGAATTTCTTGTTTAGCGTAAAAGTAAAATTTTAAGTATTTCACATAATTTTAAATACACACTTTCAAGGTTTTTCAAGCCTTGAAAGTGTTAATAAACAAACAAAACAGAGCTCCGGCAACACCAACAAACATAATCCCTGCCAAAGGCAAAAGAAACATACTTACTAATAGGGCAGCTATCGCTGAACCAAATAAATCGGTACTGTATAATTTACCGGCAATTCGATTGCTTTGCTTATCATTAAGTTGCTCGGAAAGGTAAAAAACATATCCGCAAAGTACCGAAATAATAAAAGTAATGATAAAAATTAATGCATAACTAAGCCAAAATATCTTTATAAGCGGAAAAACATAAATAAACAAAACCGGCAGCACAATTAAACTTAGGGCGAGTACCCAAAAAGCAATTTTATAGTGATATTTTAAATCATCAGTAAAAAAACGATACAGATATAGTGCCCCTATCGCCAAGCCACTCATAAATATCAACACAACAATACTCAACATACTGTATATATTCCCGTACAGGATTTGAAGTCCGAAAATAATTAAAAGTTCGGCAGTCATTGATACAAAACCTACTGCAAACATACCCAAAGATTTTTTACCGGTATTTTTAATTACAAAAATTAAAAACAAAACAAAAAATACAGCCAAAATCCAATAATTGGTCTTAAATTTTGATAATTGATATTTAATTAGTGCAGGATATGCAAGCGGTTTAAAATCATGATTGATTTTTTTGCCATTTTTAATTCTTTTTTCAATAACCTCAGCTCTTTGATTTATTGAAAAATCATCTAAATAATACTGAATATATTCATTCGGAATTTGTTTTCGGGATATTTCAGCAACCATATTCAAATTAATGGCTTTATCTGATGCCAAAAAATAATCATTTTCTCCGTTTATTACACGCACATTTTTAAATAATGCCGCAAGCGTGGCATATAAAACAGAAAAATTAAAGGCAGCATCATCACTTAAATAGTTTGCGCTTGAAGGCAATTGTGTTTTAATAACCCCTTGGGGGTTAAGATGTTGTTTTAACAAACTGAAAAACTCATAAGTATAATACCTGTTGGTTTCGGCAGTAAGCGGAGTCGGAACATTTAATAATACAGCATCGTAGCGTGCTTTGCTCTGCGCAAGAAAATGGCGGGCATCGTCGTTTATATAATTGATTTTAGAACTTTCGGGTAGCTTAATGTATTGCCGTGCTGCTTCTATTAAGGCGGGATTAATCTCTAAATAGTCAATTCTCTGTACCGGATATTTCAATATTTCCGGCAACTGACCGTTTACACCGCCCGATACCAGCAATACATTTTTGGGCTTTTCAATCTGTAAAAGGGCAAAATGTACCGCTTCTTCATTTTCGGCAATATTACCGCTACCGGAACCACTTGTATCGCTTGAGAAAAGGTAATCTCCGTTTTGATAAAAATTTATTTGTCCGGAATTTTCGCTTAAAATAATATTTCCGTAAAGAGAATTTTGTTGATAAATTATTTTTTGATTGATAAAAAGTTGTTCTTTAATGATTTTCTCAATAGGGAAATAAAAGAGTACAGCAAAAATAATTAGCCCGAAAGTAAGAAAAACATATTTCCTACGTGAAAATTGCTCAACAACAAACAAGTTTAATGGTAAAAGCAACAACAAAATACGAAAATCATCCCATAAATAAATCAGTAAAAAATTAAATAATAAACCTGCCAATAAACTTCCGAATGCTTCATAGGCATAAATTAAATGTGCCTTTTTATCTTGATAAATTTTTGTAGCAATATGACTTAACAAGGCAAAAGAAAAACCCGAAAACAGATTAAAAGGTAAAAGCAAAAAGAATGAATAAAAAACGATTTGACTTAGTCCTATTTCGGTGCCTGACTGAAAAAAATTATTTTTTAAAACAATAATCAAAGAAAATGTGATAAAAGGCAATAGCGCCATATTCACCAGTAAAAATTTAAGTGTTTTTAGTGGTGCATTTAAGCGATGGGCGTACTGTCCGGCGTAAGCACCAAAACCGGCTATTGCCAGCCAGTTAAAAAGAACAATTCCGATAATAAGCTCATTCCCCGAAAAAACAGATAAAAAGGCTCTAATAAAAACGATTTGACTGAAAAAAGCACTTGCTCCCAGACTTAAAGCTGCATATTTAAGCGGTATTTTTAGCTTTTTATCAATAAAACTGTGTGTTTTCTCATCTGTTTGCGGTTTTGTTTTACGAAAAAGTTTCCTAAAATAACTTAAATGCCAAAATATATGAAAAACAGCAATCCAAAACAGAACAATCCCGACATCCACATGCCAGAATGTTAAATCATCAGCAAGAGCAATATCCCAATCGTAATTAATTTGGAACACCAAAAACATTCCAAAAGCTGCGGAAATAACAAAACTAAACAGTAAAATACTGTTCCAAAACCTTTTATGATATACTTTACTTAATAAACCGGACTGAACGGCAAGCCAACTTAATAAATAAAAAAATCCGCTAAGAATACTTATTGATATTAAGTGATATTTGGGCATAGCTGTTTAAACTATATATTTCTATCTATAATTTTCCCATTGCATTAATGCAAGGGCTATTGAATGTATTACTAAATAGAACTTAGTCAATTTAGTTCTATTAATCTTCTTCAAAAACTATTGCTTGATACACATACAAATCGGCATCTTTTAACTCACTTAATGAAATACCGGCTTTGTATTGAGCGCAATAATTTACAAATTGCTCACGTGTCCAATGATTATCTGTTGCCACTTGCGGCAATAAAGTACCGTGTTTGTATCCTTTTTTTATATATATTCCGTGTTTTCCCATTTCAATTTCATCCATCGAATTTATTTTATGCATAGGTGTTAGCACCGAAATTTCAATATGCAATTTATCCAGCTCCTTTTCCTGTACCGGCGAAAAACGCGGATCGTTCATAGCAGCAGATACCGCCATGTTTTGCACTACTTGATACAAAGCTAAGTCGCTATGAAAAATACCGATGCATCCGCGTAATTTATGTTGTTTGTTTAAAGTTACAAATGCACCGGCAGGAGTTTTTAAAGCCTCAGAAAACCCGGATGTATCAATTTGGGGCTTTTTACCGGTTTTTACATAAGTTTCAACAGTTTGGCGCGCTATTTTCAATAAAATTTCTTTATCTTTTTGATTCAAATTAAAACCCAAAGGGTTTTCCGCTATGCTTTCACTTGCAACAATGGCATTGTAACCTACCACACGTTCTTTTTCGCCATAAGGAGAATCACCGGAATTTTGATATTTTATTAAGCGATATTGTAAATTTCGATCACTTTGCGTTATATACAATAAAGTAAGCACCGGACTAAATCCACACATAGATGTGACTAAGTGTTTAATATGCTTTTCGGAATTTTCACGAACTTGTTTCAACAATGTTTTCGGACTATTTTTCAGAATAGCATTTGCCGTAAGGCTATCAACAAAACGAGCATCTTGATAGGCAGGGTAATGCGAAAAATCAGAACTTATGACAAACAAATTATCTTTGGTAAAGTAAGGTTTTAGAACTGCGGCAATTTCTTTAATTATTTTTTCGTTTTGGGTGCCAATTACCATAGGGACAATTTTATAAGTCGGTTTTAAATAATACTGTAAAAAAGGCAGCTGCACTTCCAGTGCGTGTTCTTGTGTATGAGCATCCGGCACATAAGCTATATATTTGCTTTGAGCAATAAGTTTGTTTGCTGTTTCAATATCTACCATTAGTTCGCCTAAGGGAGTTTCGTAATTACCGATATTATAAATTGAAGCCCCTGCAAAAGCCATATAATGACTGGGAGCTAATATAAATATGCGTTTATAGTTTTTTTTTGCATCTATCTGAGCATAAGCCGCAGCTGCAACTTCTCCCGAATAAACATATCCGGCATGAGGAGCAATAAGTGCTCTAATATTATCCGGATATTTTTTTTCAGCCTTATCAAAAAAATCCTTTAACTCATTTTTCAATTCATTTTTATCCAAAGGATAAAAGCGCCCGGCAACAACAGGTTTTCGATTAATCATTTCTTTTGATTTTTCTTGTGCATTGCATGAACTATGCAAGACAATTAATATAAATATCAAGGTTTTCAGATATTTTAGCATAATCAAGTAATTTAGCATTTGATAAGTAAATTTATGAAAAATATAAATACTTTATTATATCTGTTAATTAATAATTTATTTGATTACAACTTAAATTGAGACCAAATAATTAACATACTTTAACATTTTGATTAACATACTTTAACATAAATTATGCGAAAAGTAAAACGCTTACTATGTATATTTGCAGTGTAAAAACAAAGAAAAGTTTTTTCATAATAATAAGTTTTAGGTTAGTAAATAGGTTAAAAGCAAAAGGCGGGAGTGGTTACCCGCTTTTTTTTATTTTTAAAAAACAGCTAAACAATTTTTTTTTAACAATATTTAACAATCTGTTTAACATTGTTTAACACAAATTATGCGAAGAGGATTATTTAATAGATGTATATTTGCAGTGTAAAAACAAAGAAAAGTTTTTTCATAACAATAGGTTTTAGGTTAGTAAATAGGTTAAAAGCAAAAGGCGGGAGTGGTTACCCGCTTTTTTTTATTTTTAAAAAACAGCTAAACAATTTTTTTTTAACAATATTTAACAATCTGTTTAACATTGTTTAACACAAATTATGCGAAGAGGATTATTTAATAGATGTATATTTGCAGTGTAAAAACAAAGAAAAGTTTTTTCATAACAATAGGTTTTAGGTTAGTAAATAGGTTAAAAGCAAAAGGCGGGAGTGGTTACCCGCCTTTTTTATTTTTTAAAAACAGCTAATCAAATTTCTTTAACAATATTTAATAATTTGTTTAAGATTGTTTAATACAAATTATGCGAAGAGGATTATTTTTCCAATGTATATTTGCAGTGTAAAAACAAAGAAAGATTTTTTTCATAACAATAGGTTTTAGATTAGTAAATAGGTTAAAAGCAAAAGGCGGGAGTGGTTACCCGCCTTTTTTTTTATTTATTAAAATTTAAAATACTTATCTAAAAGCTCCTGTGCCGCTTCAAAAGGACTTATTTTGCCTTCTAATACATTTTTTTCAAATTCTTTTATTTGCTTTTTACGAACTGCATCATTGTAAAAGTTGCTTTTTAAACTTTCTAAAATAGTTTCGTGCATCCAAAATTTGGCTTGACGATGACGATTTTGCAACCAGTATCCGTTTTTTGATGTAAGCTTTTGATATTTTTTAATATTTAACCAAACATCTTCAATTCCGGTACTGTTTACAGCTGATGTTAATAAAACATCGGGTGTCCATCCGGATTGTGTAGGAGGAAACAAATGCAAAGCATTCTCATACTCTTTTTGTGCAAGTTTCGCTTTATGGACATTATTGCCATCAGCTTTGTTAATAATAATTGTATCTGCCATTTCCATAATGCCCCGCTTAATGCCTTGCAACTCATCGCCGGCACCGGCAAGCATCAATAACAGAAAAAAATCAACCATTGAATGCACTTTGGTTTCCGACTGCCCCACGCCCACCGTTTCAATAAAAATGGTGTCAAAACCGGCAGCTTCACAAAGAATGATACTTTCTCGAGTTTTACGGGCAACACCGCCTAATGAGCCCGATGAAGGCGAAGGACGTATAAATGCATTTTTATCTGCACTCAACTGTTCCATACGTGTTTTATCGCCCAAAATACTTCCTCCTGATTGTTCACTACTTGGGTCAATAGCCAAAACCGCTAATTTATGTCCTTTATTAATTAAATAGATGCCTAATGCTTCGATAAAAGTACTTTTACCAACACCGGGAACGCCGGTAATTCCAACACGAATAGAGTTTCCCGAATAGGGCAAACACTTCTCAATTATATTTTTTGCTATAACTTGATGTTTCGGTAAATTGCTTTCAATTAAAGTAATGGCTAAACTTAATACACTAATATTTCCCGATAGAATTCCCTTAACTGTTTCATCAACATTTAAGTCTTTTTTTCGTTTTGCCAAAAAACGTTTTGCAGCATCTTTACTCACGGTTTCAGGCGCATCAATGCCCTTCATTACATTTAGTGCTGATTTTTTCTTTGTCATATAAAAGCGTAAGTTTTAATTAATTACTCTTTGTCAGTTTCTCGTAATCTTTCAAGTGTGCCGGGTCAATCTCTTTTAAAATATTATAAACTTGTGTTTTTTGATCGGCATAAGCTTCGCTGAAAATATTTACCAACTCTTTATATTTTGCATCAAATATTACCTTCAACAAAAAAGAGTTTCTATCTACTCTGTAAACTTTTTGTAAATATTTCAGACTTTCAGCAATCTCTTTGCGTGCTTGTTCAACTTTTTGGCTCATATTATCCAATCCTTGACGATGATAACGATACATGCCACGCCGGGCTGCACCGTTTCGTGTATCTAATAATTTATTAATTAAAAAATAACGATTGTCTTGTTTCCGCGATTCGTATGCTTTCCAGCCTTTAAAGCGCGAACCTTGAGCATTGGTAACTATTTTTTGAGCCTTCTGAAAAAAGGGTGTACCGCCTTCCATTTTAAAAGTATCAAAATCCATCCCAATAATAATATAAGCATAATAAGCCAAAACTGCCGTCAAATTATCCCCATGACGGTTCTCATTAAATACCAAAGGTGTATTTTCAATATATTCAAAATCAAAATTACCTTCTTGCTCACGCAAACGCAATATTGGCGATTCATAAGACGATTCAAAAACCGGACGTGTTGAATTTACTTGCAAAGTAGATGTATATCGGTTTCCCTGTACCGATTTTATTTCAATGATAATACTGCATTTTATCCGTTCGTTGTTTTCAAATTGGTAATCCGTCCACTTGGTACTGTTCATAAATTGCGAGATATCTTTGCGCATGTTATCAAAAATCATTTTTGACACCCCGCTTACTTGCGATGCATTTATTTGTACCGAACAATTTAACTCTTGAGCTGTTATTTTTGAAAAAAATAACAAAATGATCATAAAAGTAAGGCTTAACTTCATTTTTTACGGATTAGTTCAATTTCATCAATAATGTCTTTTGCAACTTCGTGCTTTGATTTTAACTCAAATTTTTTGATATTATTATCCTGATACAAAATACTTATTTTATTAGTATCATAACCAAACCCTGCCCCTTTATCTTGTAAAGAATTTAACACAATAAAATCCAAATTTTTCTTTTTTAATTTTCCTGATGCATTTTTTTCCTCATTATCCGTTTCCAAAGCAAAACCAATGAGTGTTTGATGTTTCTTTTTGATTTTACCAAGTTCGGCAGCTATATCTTTTGTAGGTTTTAGTTCGATAAACATATCGTCTTTTGTCCGTTTAATTTTTTTGTCGGCTGAATAGGCAGGTGTATAGTCAGCTACCGCTGCATTCATAATGGCAATATCCGTATCGGGGAAATTTTGCAAACATGCTTCTAACATTTCGGAAGCCGATTTTACATCAATCACTTTTACACCATCCGGTTTTGAGATACTCACCGGTCCGCTTACAAGCGTAACATCAGCACCTCGCATTTTGCATTCTTCTGCCAATGCATAACCCATTTTCCCTGACGAATAATTTCCGATAAAACGTACCGGATCAATTGCCTCATGAGTAGGCCCTGCGGTAATTAATACCTTTTTACCTTGCAAACTTTGCTTTTTATAGAAATAATCTTTTACCGTATTAAAAATCTCCAAAGGCTCAGCCATACGTCCTTTACCTGTTAAACCGCTGGCAAGTTCGCCACTGTCTGCATCAATACAGATATGCCCTCTGTGAATTAAATCATTAATATTTTTTTGCGTAGCCGGATGCCGGTACATATCTAAATCCATAGCCGGCGCAAAAAACACCGGACATTTTGCCGAAAGATAACTTGTAAGCAATAAATTATCGGCTATGCCGTAATTCATTTTTGCCAGTGTATTAGCCGTTGCAGGAGCTATTACCATAGCATCTGCCCATAAACCCAAATCAACATGACTGTTCCAATCTCCGTTTTCGGGATTAAAAAAATCAACTAAAACCGGATTTTTTGATAAGGTAGCCATTGTAAGCGGTGTTATAAACTCTTTTGCAGCGCTCGTCATCAAAACCTTAACTTCTGCATCGTTTTTTATAAACTCACGAACTAAATAAGCTGTTTTGTAGGCAGCTATACCGCCGGTTATACCGATAACTATTTTTTTGCCTTTCATTGATTAAATTTTATTCAAAAATACAAGTTTTATTTGGCAGAGCAAACAAGATAAAAATAAAATCAAAAAAAATGCAGGATATCAGATACCCTGCACTTATAAAAAAGATAGTTCTACTACCAATTTAGAGTGTAATGCGCTATACTGTATTGGTTTGATTAACAGGTTAGATGTTAGAAGCCGGATGTCGGAAGTAAACAAACTTCGGTCATCCAAGCCAAATAGATATATAAAAACACATTATTAAAATTAAATTCTTACTATTTCCACTAAATTTGCGGTAGTACCAAAAAGATTAATAAATATTTCCTTGCATATCAAAGTTAACAACTGTACCTGCTTTTACTGAAATCGACCTTCCGCCTTTGTAATAAGTACGGTTTGTTGAAAGAGTTCCTGATTTAAAAACACCATTTGGATAAAATGTTACCAAACGCCCGCTCATACAGGGTACCGCTTTCCCTTTTGCTGTATAATATGTACGGTTTGTAGATAAAGTGCCGTTTATAAAAACTCCTGTGTTATTAAAGTTTACAACAGTTCCTGCCATACAAGGTACTGCTTTTCCTTTTGCTGTATAATATGTACGGTTTGCAGATAAAGTGCCGTTCAGAAAAATTCCAGCATCATTAAAGTTTACAAGCGTACCACTCATACAGGGCACTGCTTTTCCTTTTGCTGTATAATATGTACGGTTTGCAGATAAGGTGCCGTTTATAAAAACTCCTGCGTTATTAAAGTTTACAACAGTTCCTGCCATACAAGGTACTGCTTTACCCTTTGCCGTATAATAAGTACGGCTTGCAGATAAGGTACCGCTTAATATTTTTCCTGCATTATTTAAGTGCACAGATGTACCTGCCATACACGGCACAGCTTTTCCTTTTGCCGTATAATAGGTTTTGTTTGAACTTAGCACCTGTGCTGATGCAGCAAAAATAAAAAGCACACTGATTAAAAGTAAACTCAATCTTTTCATAGTTGTATTTTTAAAGGTTAAACATATTTATATAACGAAAAAAATAAAATGCTTAGTATCTGATAAAAATGCTAAAAAACAGGTTCTACTACTATTTTAGTGGGTAAATACAATTTTAAGCCCAAGCGTAATCAGACAAGCTACTCTATAAACAATAAACTACAATATACCCTTAAATCTGCAAACAAACCATAAAGATAGTAACCTAATAATGAGATGGTTAAAAAGTTTATGAATATTGGTACTTATTGAAGTAGATAATCGCTCAATTTAGGTTTATTCAACATATAAAATCAAACCTTTTAAATATTCGTTTTCAGGATGATATATATTTATGGGATGATCGAGCGGCTGGGTAGTTTGGTGCAAAATACGAATATTCCGACCTGCATCGGCAGCTGCCCCAAAAACTATTTTGCGGAACAAATCACGGGTGATTTTTTGAGAACAGGAAAAAGTAAAAACAATTCCCCCCGGATTTATCTTCCTAAAAGCAATTAGGTTTAACTCTTTATATCCGCGTGTAGCATTAGGAACAGCTTTAGCTGTTTTGGCAAAGGCGGGCGGGTCAAGTACTATTAAATCATATTTATTTTCGGTATTTTTTAAAAACTTAAAAACATCTTCGGTATAAGATTGATGACGCTCGGGTGCTATATTATTAAGCACAAGGTTTTTTTCAATTAATTGAACTGCTGTTTTTGAAGAATCTACCGAATGTACAATCTCTGCACCGGCATTTAAGGCATACAAACTAAAACCACCACTGTAACTAAATGTATTGCAAACCTTTGCGTTTTTTGAATACCGTTTTATTAATTGCCGGGCATCTCTTTGGTCAATAAAAAAGCCGGTTTTTTGTCCGCTTTCAATATCTACCCAAAATTTTACTCCGTTTTCAACTATTTCAATCTGTGTGTCTCCTTTTTTTGTAGAAAGCCAATCTTTTTTATGTTCTACATTTTCCAAACGTCCGGCTACATCTTTGGCTTTTAGATATACCTTTTCAAAACCGAGTTCTTTTAAAGCAACAAGGATAAAATCAAGTATTTTTTCAACACCTTTTATTAAAAGTTGAAGTACAACGGTATCCTTGTAAACATCGGCTATTAAACCGGGAAAAAAATCGCCTTCGGCATTAATTAAGCGATAAGCATTTGTTTGTTCGGATATAATAAATCGCCGGCGAATATTAAAAGCTTTTTTGAATTTATCTGTCCAATATGCCTGTGAAAGAACATCAGTTTCTTTGTTAGTGTATTCAAAAACTCTGCTAACAATTTGTGTACCCGGTGCATAAAAGCCATATCCTATTAAACGATTATCAAAACTGTATATTGAGAGTATTTCGCCTAATTCGGCTTCGGGCATAGTTTGAATTGCACCGGAATATATCCATGGGTGGCGATTAATCATGGAACGCTCTCTGCCTTTTTTTATAATTATTTTTTGCATGTTGTATTTTTTTTGCAAAGTAATAAAAATGATTTGAGAAAAGTTTAAAAAATTAAAAAAGCAGATAAAATATCAGGAGAATCGGTTTTTAAAAT
>JALSLF010000450.1 GCA_026988445.1 Bacteroidales bacterium | reverse complement strand
ATTTTGACTATCAGTAAATTTATCTTGTAGAGTAGTACCTTCTTGTACTATTTTTTTACTTTATTCACCTAAACTCATTCTTCCATTTTTCCATTTCCTCATTCTTTTATCCACTCATTCATTCATTCATTCATTCATTCATCCATCTATTCACTCATTTTAATATACAAACTCCAGTTCTTTAAAAGCGTAACTTTTTATACGATTATCGGTAAACTGTAAAACTAATTTTCCGTTTTTTTCAATATCAATTATTTTTGCTTTTATTATTTTGTTATTAATTAAAAAATTACTTTCAATTTTAAAACGGTATAAATGCTGAAAATAGGAAGTGCTTAAATCTTTATATTGCTTCTTTTCCAACTGACTGTATCTCATCTTTAAATTTTCTATTAGCTCATTTAAAAGGTTTTCCGGCTCATATGTTTTTCCTGTTAAGCATGATAAAGATGTTGGGTTTGGCAGGTATTCGGGAAAATGCTCTTGATTAATATTAATGCCTATACCAATTACCGAGCTGTAAATATTTGCACCACGCAGATTATTTTCAATTAAAATACCGGCAATTTTTTTATCGAATATATAAATATCATTCGGCCATTTTATTTTTACACCGGAAACATAGTTTGATAAAAAATCATATACAGCCAAGCTAACGGCTTTTGATAAAAAAAACTGATTTTCGGCTTTTAAAGATGAATGCAAAAGAGCCGTACTCATTAAAATATTTTTCGCTGCTTCACTTTCCCATCTGTTTGTTCGTTGCCCTCTGCCGCCAGTTTGTTCGCCTGCATATACTACAAGCCCTTTTTCAAAATTATTCTTTAAATAATTACTGGTCGAATCGATTTTATCTAAATAGATTATTTTACTGCCAATTTGCATATTCTAAATATTTAGCAAAGCTAATTTAATGAGCTTTTAAATTGTGAAAATTTAATATTTCTACAAAAATGCGCTAAAAAAGGGCGTTTTGCAAAAAGAAAGTAGGTAATTAAACAAATTTTAACAATTCACAATATGCTATGAAAATAAAAATGATTAAATTTGCAGGCTAAAAGAAACATATGACAAAAAACGATATTTCAGCACAAAGATTAGTAGAAGCCGTTGTTAACGGAATGCAAGAAAAAAAAGCAAAACAGATTTCCGTACTTGATTTAACAAATTTGGAACATGCAGTTACTGATTATTTTGTAATTTGCAATGCGGAGTCAAATACACAAGTTAGTGCAATTGCTGATTCAGTAGAGCATTTTACCTTAAAGGAACTTAAAGAAAAAGCCATTCATAAAGAAGGAACCCAAAATGCTTTTTGGATTTTGCTTGATTACGGCAATGTGGTTGTTCATGTTTTTCAGGATGAAGCTCGTGAATTCTATGATATCGAAAGTTTTTGGGCAGATGCAGTGCGTAAAGATTATGCAGTGAATGAAATTTAGAACTGTCAATATAGCATAAGGTAATCTCAATCTTTTAAAAAAGAATGACAATATAGCCGATTTAATATAACGGTATAAGACTTGCATGTCTTTTATTATTCTTTTTTTATAAGAATTATTAGTAGTTATTACATCAACAATCTCTAAAATAAATGAACGATAAAGAAAATAAAAAACCACAGGATAATAAATCAAATAATAACTTTCCGAAATTTAATATTTATTGGATTTACGGACTTATTGCAATTTCTTTCATCGGTTTACAATTTCTTGATTTTGGAAGTGATTCAAAAGAAATTACTTGGAAACAGTTTGAAAAAGAAATGCTACGTGCTCATGATGTAGAGAAAGTAGTAGTAGTAAATCGTGAAAAAGCTGAAGTTTACATCAAACCGGAGCGTTTTACATCAGCAAAGTACGATGAGTATCGTCCTAAGGGTGTATCTTATACAAGTAACAACAGCCCGCAATTTTACTTCAATATTGGATCTGTTGAAACTTTTGAAAAGCGGATGGAAGAAGCCCAGAAAGATTTTAAAGAATCACAAATTGTACCTGTTCGTTACGAAACACGTAAAGACCACGTTGGCGAACTGCTGAGTTGGTTAATGCCGATTATTATTTTGGTTGCCGTTTGGTTGTTTATATTTAAACGAATGAGTGGCGGTGGTCCCGGTGGTGGCAATATTTTTTCTATTGGAAAATCACGAGCAAAGGTATTTGATAAAGAAGAAGCACATATTAAGACTAATTTTAATGATGTAGCCGGTTTAGCAGAAGCAAAAGTTGAAATTACGGAAATTGTTGATTTTTTGAAAAATCCTACAAAATATACAAAATTGGGTGGTAAAATTCCTAAAGGAGCACTTTTGGTAGGACCTCCCGGTACCGGAAAAACTTTATTGGCAAAAGCCGTTGCCGGCGAAGCGGATGTGCCGTTTTTCTCTATGTCGGGTTCTGATTTTGTAGAGATGTTTGTGGGTGTTGGTGCTTCGCGGGTACGTGATTTATTTGCACAAGCCAAACAAAAAGCACCTTGTATTGTATTTATTGACGAGATTGATGCAATTGGGCGTGCACGTGGTCGTGGACCTAATTTTGGTTCAAATGACGAACGTGAAAATACATTAAACCAGTTGCTTACCGAAATGGATGGTTTTGATACCAATACAGGGGTAATTATTTTAGCAGCCACAAACCGTGCCGATGTTTTAGACCCTGCACTTATGCGTGCCGGACGTTTTGACCGTCAAATACATGTGGAGTTACCTGATTTGAACGAGAGAGAAGAAATATTTAAAGTACATTTACGACCCCTATCGGTTGAAAAAGATTTTGACCCCAAGTTTTTAGCTAAACAGACACCCGGTTTCTCAGGTGCTGATATTGCCAATGTCTGTAATGAAGCTGCATTAATTGCTGCCCGTCGCAATAAAAAAGTAGTGGAAAAGCAAGACTTCTTAGATGCTATTGATCGAATAATTGGCGGTTTGGAGAAGAAAAATAAGCTGATTACCGTTAACGAAAAGAAAACAATTGCTTATCACGAGGCAGGTCATGCTACTATTAGTTGGATGCTTGAACATGCTAACCCTTTGGTAAAAGTAACCATTGTGCCGCGTGGTCAGGCATTAGGGGCTGCATGGTATTTACCCAAAGAAAGACAAATTACAACCGTAGAAGCCATGCTGGATGAAATGTGTGCTGCACTTGGAGGTAGAGCTTCCGAACAGTTAAACTTTGGTAAAATATCAACCGGCGCACTTAACGATTTGGAAAAAGTTACCAAACAGGCATATGCTATGGTATCCTATTTTGGTATGAGTGAAAAAATCGGGAATGTGAGCTTTTATGATTCGCAAGGAAGAGGTGAATATTCGTTTACAAAACCATATAGTGAAAAAACCGCAGAGCAAATTGATTCGGAGGTAAAGCGCATTATTGAAGAACAATATCAAAGAGCTTTACATATTTTGCAAGAACATAAAAAAGGCTTAACTGTTTTAGCAGAACGTTTATTAGAAAAAGAAGTTATTTTCTCGGATGATGTTGAGGAAATTTTCGGTAAACGAAAATACAAAGACGAAGAATTATATGTTTCCAAGAAAAATGGTTCTGACGAAAACCATTTGGATAAAACAGAGTTGGATAGTAAAGTATCAAAACAAAAAACTGAGCACAGTGACGAATTGAAAGACAGCGAAATTAAAGAGGAATAAAAAAATTATATACCCTTAAATCCGCAGCTATGTTCGTAGCGAAAAGCCAAAAACTTGCCCGACTACTGGCGGGTGTGCGTTAGTATTGGGTAGCGCAGTTTTGAGACACGCAGACATCCGCCAGCTGGCGGATGGTGAGTATCGAAAAACGAGTATTCCCAATAATGTCGTGCAGTTTGGCTTTGCAGTAGAAGATAGCTGCGGATTTAAGGTATACTGTTAAATGGTAAAAATGCTTGTTTGGAATTTTCAAACAAGCATTTTTTTGTTGAATTATGCAACTTTTTGTTTACTTTTGATAAACTGTTTTGTTTTTAAGGACAAAAAATATTTGAGCTTATACTTGCTAACTTTATGTTTAGCTCATAAAACAATCTAAAAATGGATACTAACTCAAAAAACATTATTTTACAGCGGATTAAAAGCGGCTTAAACAAGGCACGCTTTAAACGCGATTTTCAAGAAACCGAAAATAAAGATTTAATTTTTAATAATTTAGATAAGCCGCTAATTGAAATATTTAAAGAAGAATTAACAAAAATTAATGGTGAATATTTTTATTTTACTGATGAAGAAGAATTGATAAAGCATTTATCTGATAGCGCTGATGAATTTGCGCCTATATACTGTTCTGATAACAATTTACTTAAATATATTGAGCGTGCAGGCATTGAATATTATACAAACTTTAACGATAAAGAAATTAAAACAGGCATTAGCTCTTGCGAATATTTGATTGCCCGTTTTGGCAGTGTAATGGTAAGTTCTGCAATACCGGGTGCACGTAAAGTTTTTTCATATCCACATACACACATTGTAATTGCCGATGAAAATCAATTAGTTGCTGAACTTGAAGATGCATTAGACGGCATTAAACAAAAATATACTTCAGAACTTCCTTCTCAAATTATTAATATTACCGGACCTTCAAGAACTGCAGATATTGAAAAAACACTGATTTTGGGAGCACATGGTCCTAAAAGATTTATGGTTTTTGTACTTAAAACGTGAAAAACAAAAGTTTTTTTATTACTTTGTAAACAATAAAACTTAAATACAATAGAATGAAAGATTGGGTTAAATTAGAAAGTTTCGATCGCTTACATCAAGCTGAATTAAGAAAAAATATACTGGAAGAAAACAATATTCCTTCGGTTATTATTAATGAAAAAGACAGTCTTTTTCTTTTTGGCGAAATTGAACTTTTTGTTCGAAAAGCCGATGAGGCAAAAGCAAAAGAATTAATAGACGAGTTTAAAGGATTAAGTAAAATTAATTCTTTTGTAGGTAAAAAGCAAATGGAGCTGTTTCGTGATATCCTTTATAAAAATGATATACATTCTATTTTAAAAAAGAAAGAAGATAGTAAATTTATACTCGATAATTTTGAAGTTTATGTTAGCAATAATGCAATAGAACATGTGGCTGATTTTTTACAAAATAAATTAAACGACGAGTGGAAAATTGTAAAATCCTTTCATAGAGTTAGGCAAACAAAGTATAATACCGATTTGCTTGATGAAGCGGGTATCGATAATTTTATTATTAAACGTAAGGATACAACCTATCATCTGCAAAGAGTAGATGTATATGTAAATAAAAATGATTTTGAAAAGGCTGAAAAGCTTTTAAATGAACTTAATGGCTGGATTAAAATTAGAGATTATTCCGAGCGACATTGGGCTGATTTGGATGAAGATTTACTCAATGAAAATAATATTAAAGGCATTATCCTTAAATCCGGCAATAAGTATAACCTGCTGGTTGAGGCAAATAATGAAGAAAAAGCCATTGATTTAATTAATACTAAAAAAGACTGGGTAGTTGTTAAAGAATTCAGCAGTTTGGAAAATGCTAATTTTGCAGAACAAGTTTTATTAAAGAATGATATAAATTCAGTAATTGTAAATGAAAAAGATAGTTTGTTTTTAATCGGAAAATTAGAACTTTATGTTGAAGTAGATAAAAAAGAACAAGCAGAAGAAATTTTAAAACAGCTATAACCCTAAATCTAAACTTGCAGAATTTGCAAAACACGAAACGAATGAAGAATAATTTTACTCAAAGAGTACTTACGGCTATTGTATTTTCCTTTATTTTAATAGGAGGAACAGTATTACATCCAATATCTTTTTTTGCCCTGTTTTTTATAATAATTATTCTGGGGCTTTTAGAGTTTTATAAATTAGTTGAAGTTGCTGAAATACAGCCCCAATACTTTTCCGGTATTTTATTAGGAATGGTTATTTTTACCGGAAATTATTTATTTGCGCGCGGAATGGTCGATTTTAAATTGTTTTTGGTAATAATTCCGGTTTTAGTTACCATAATGATTACCGAATTATACCGGAAAAAGAAGAATCCTTTTACTAATATTGCTTTTACTATTTTTGGAGCATCTTATGTTTCAATTCCCTTTGCAATATTAAGCTGGTTTGTTTTTAATCAATCCTATCCGGCTAATTTTTACCCTTTAATGCTTATTGGTTTCTTTGTTCTTATATGGGCTAATGATTCAGGAGCATATGTGGTTGGCTCTTTAATAGGTAAGCACAAACTTTTTGAACGTATTTCGCCCAAAAAAACATGGGAAGGTTTTCTTGGAGGTGGATTGTTTTCGCTATTGGCTGCATGGCTGATTTCTTATTATGTTGATGTTATTAGTTTAACCGATTGGTTAGTTATTGCTACACTAACTTTTATTTTCGGGACATTTGGCGATTTATTGGAATCTTTGCTGAAAAGAATGGTTAATGTTAAGGATTCGGGACAAATAATGCCCGGGCACGGAGGTATTTTAGACCGTTTTGATAGTTTAATTATTGCAGCACCTATGGTTTTTATTTATTTAATGATAATTTTAAAGTAACTTTGCAGTTTTTAAAATCTGTAAGGAGTATAAAAGCAGGTTTTTCCATAAACTAAATAATTGTTTAATTAAAATTTATTTTTGTGAGAATACATAAAGAAGGATACACGACTATTATCGTTGTTTTATTTGTGTTATTATTAATTAATACAGCCATTTATTTTAAAATTGAAAAAGCCGTAGTTTTTAAATATATTTTTGCCGGTGCATCAGTTATTTTTTGGATTTTTATGATTGCCTTTTTTAGAGTTCCTAAAAGAGAAGTAGAGATAAACCCTCAAAATATTTTGGCGCCTGCTGATGGTGAAATTGTGGTGATTGAAGAAACTGTTGAAAATGAATATTTTAAAGACAGAAGAATACAAGTTTCTACTTTTATGTCGCCATTAAACATTCATGTAAACTGGAGCCCTGTAAAAGGGACTGTTCAATATACCAAATACCATAAGGGTAAATACTTGGTTGCATGGCATCCTAAATCTTCTACTTTAAATGAGCGTTCAACTATTGTACTTAAAACCGAGAACGGACAAGAAATTCTTGTCAGGCAAATAGCCGGAGCAATGGCACGAAGAATTGTTACTTATCCTAAAAAAAATGAGAATTATAATCAGGCTCAACAAATTGGTTTTATAAAGTTTGGTTCCCGAGTTGATGTTTTTCTTCCGCTTGATGCAGATGTTAAAGTAACATTACATCAGCAGGTGCGCGGTACACAAACTGTTTTGGCAAAGTTTGCCGGTTAAATTTTCATTTTCCGAACTTCCGCGCTATAAATTATCTAAATTATTCTTTATGGCTAAATTCCATTTAATTCAGCAAAATATAGAATTGTTAATCAATGTCGTTTAGTTAATAGCATCTATAATATACAGTACATTAATCTGTTATGTTTATTTCATTAATATTTTCTATATTATAATTAATATAATATTCTATTTTTTTAATACTAAACAGGCTGAAAGCCAAATTTATACTAACCCAAGTGCAACGCCTTGGGATAAATCAAACACTATATAAAAGCACCCTGAAAGGGTAAATTAAATTGCACTTACAGTGCGAATACTAATTTTATTTTCGTACTCAACCCAAGGCGCTGCCCTTGGGCTAAATTAACTAAGGCTTTCAGCCTTAAAAATCATTTTTTCGCTTAATGATACTAAATAAATCATTAATTTGTTTCAATACAAAACATTACAAATAATCCTTAATTAAACGAGCTTCAAATTGTTAATGCTTAAAATTTTTCCAAGCACCGGCAGATTGTTGATGGTAAATTAAAAAGTACGTAAATTGGTGTTCCGTATTCGTAAACCAAATGAATATCAAATAACTTGTCTGACTACCGGCAGATCGAACAAAAAATGATAATTTTAGAAGTTTAACAATGTAGCAAAATGTGGTTATGATAAGAACTTAGCCTTCTTTATTTAATTTTTGTAAATCGTTACAACCTATTCTAACAAGTTGGAAAACCATGACCGACTACCGGCGGATGAGCGAATTAATTATGACTTTGTTGATTTAATAGTTTGCTCGAAGGCTAAACAGCTTATGTATTCACGGAAAAAAATAGCGAACTATTCACATTCCTTTAAAATAATCCTTAATATCTGCACTGAAAACATTTATTCATCACATTTTTTTGATATTAACATTAAAAATTTTAATATTGTATAATTTGTCATACACCATACAAAATAACTGTGTTGAAAGCAATTAGCTTTATTGCTCTAAAATATAATTTGAAAATATATAAAAAAATATATATTTTAAAGTAGGGTATTTTTTTTATTAGTTGTATATAGTATAAACAGGCTAAAATTTGAAGGAATTGAAAAAAGAGGAAAAACATAAGGAAATAGAAAAAAAGATATTAGAACATAGTTCTAATTATTCGGTACCTGCTAAAAGGAGTAAGGAGGCAATTTGGGCTGAATTGTCAAAAAAAATTGATAATAACGATAGAAGTAGAAAAATTAACTTATCGTTTTTTTTCAAGGCGGCTGCTGTAGCTGTAATACTAATTACCGGTGGTTTATATTTCTGGTTTCAGGATACGAGCGTAAAAACCAATTTTGCCCAAATTAAAGAAGTTATACTTCCCGGAGGCTCGCATGTTCTTTTGCAAGCGGGTTCTGAGATTTCTTTTAATGAACGTTCCTGGGCTAAAAAACGTATTGTACATTTAAGCGGGGAAGCATATTTTTCGGTAAAAAAAGGAAGTAAATTCCAAGTAATCAGTCAAAATGGCAAAGTTCAGGTTTTGGGTACTAAATTTAATGTAATTAGTAGAGATAAACATTTTGAAGTGGCATGTGTTACCGGTAAAGTTCGTGTTAAAATTAATAAACATGAAAAAGGAAAAATTCTTACAAAGGGTTTATACACAAAAAAAGTTAATAATACCTTAATAGAGCCGGCTCCAATTGATATAAAATTAATTACAGAAAGGCAAAAAGGTAAATTTGCTTTTAATAAAGCTGAATTAAACGATGTTTTTGCTGAAATTGAACGACAATTTGATGTGAAAATTGAATACAGCGGTAAAAAAGACCGCTTATTTACAGGATATTTCTCAAATAAAGACCTTGATAAAGCGCTTCAAATGGTTTGTATTCCTATGGAGTTAGATTATCAAATAAAAAACAAGCTTGTTATTTTAAGCGATTTGGCCAAATCGACAAACTAGTTTATTATTAATATTAAAAATTGATGAAGGATATGAAACGAAAAATAATTTATTCATTAATCATCTTTATTTTTGCATTTGCTGCTTGTGAAAAAAATCAGGTAACAGATAACAAGGTAGATGAAACTACGGTTGATAATTTTTTAACGGTTAATAAAAAATATCAAGAAGTTAAAAATATTACCAAAGATTTTAGAACTTTTGGTTTTAAGAAAGCAAAACTGAAAAGTTTTAAAAGCGACAGTACATCTAACGACTCCACTTGGGTAGATGGTGATTCTACTTGGGTAGATGATTGGGAAACTTGTGCTACAATTACAGATACTACCCTTGAAGATGGAAGTTGGCAAATGATTATTGATTATGGTACAGAAGGTTGTGATGAGTATGGTGAATTAGTTAAAGGTAAAATTATCATTACTTGGACCGAAACCCTAAGCTCTTATACTGCAACAGAAGTATATGAAAATCTTACTTACGGAGATGCTACGATTGACGGAACAGTTACTTATTCAGGTACATGGACAGATATGACCAGTGCGGATTTCTCTTGGGAAGGCTCCGAAGATCTTGTTATTACTTTTGCAGATGAACAAATTACTTTAAAAGGTACCTTTAAAGAAAAAATGGATAACGAATCCTATACTATTTCCGAAGGTAATTATGAATTTACATCCTCAAAAGGATATAGTTATTCTTATAAGATAACAAAACCTTTAGTTTATAATTATTCTTGTGAAGATGCATGGATTCCTGTAGAGGGTACCGAAGAAATCAGCTATACTGAAAATGAAGAAACAACCAATTTTACCGTTGATTATGGCGATGGTACTTGCGATAACCTATATACGGTTACAAGCAATGGCGAAACTGTAGAATACAATTTTGAAGACGAATGGACCGATGACGGAAGCAATGATTCTGACTCTACTAATGTTTCAGGTTAAGATGATTTTTATTTAAAATTTGGTTAATTTTTTTGCAGTTGTTTTGAAAATCCGGCAGTATATTGATGGCTAATCAATAGCTGCCGGTTTATAATTTATAATTAATTGATTCTTTCAATTGTTTTACCGCAGTTTGCATTCTTTTCTCAATAGTTTTAATACTTACGTCAAGGCGCTCGGCAATTTCTTTGTATTTCATTCCATCTATACGGTTCATAAGAAAAGTAACTCTTGTTTTTTCCGGTAAGTTGGCAAGGGCTTCTTGCAATAGAGCATCAAATTCTTTAAACTCTAATTCAAATTCCGGTGTTGAGCTGTCCACTTCCTGCATATTATTTTGGCTCTGAAAATTAAAAGATACTTTCGCATGTCTTGTTTGATTGATAAAAATATTATGGGCTATACGGAACAGGTAAGATACTATAGTGTCTTTTTTTACTTCTGCACGTTTCTCCCACAGTTTTAAAAATGCTTCTTGCGCAACATCTTCCGCCTGTTCAATATTCCCGCATTTATAATAAATATAATCACGTAATTGCTCAAAGTTATTGTCAAAAAGCAATTTAAATTCTTTTCGGGAGAAAGCTTTGTCTGCTTTATTAAAAATAATTTTCAAAACGGCTACTTATTTTTGCACCAAAGATAATTGAATTATTTTATATAAAACTATACTTTTTGTAATTTGTCGCTCTTTGAAATTCAAATTTTGATTATTAATTCAAATATATTGATAAATTAAAAATAGTTTTGAATAAGAACGAAACATTTGTAATTTTGCCAATTAATTT
>JALSLF010000449.1 GCA_026988445.1 Bacteroidales bacterium | reverse complement strand
ATTCAAATTGTACCCGTTGGCATTTACTATTCCAATTATTGGAATTTTCGCAGTACGATTCAAATAAACTTTGGCAAAGCAATTCCCGTATCGCAATTTAAAGAATTGTATAAAGAAAACCCTCAAAAAGCAATGCTCGCTTTACGCGATGAAATGACTAAAGGAATTATTGATGTTATGATACATATCCAATCGGAAGAATATTACGATATGTATGAGCAGTTGCTTGAAATGTATGATACCTACATGCTTGATAGATTGAAACTACCCTACATTCAAAAAAATAAATTTAAAGCCGACAAAAAGTTAATTGATGCCTTAGATAAAGAATTAGAAAATAATCCAAAAAACATTAAAAAACTCAACGAAAAAGTTAGTGAATATGCTAAATATTTAAAAAAGTACAATATTAGAGATTGGGTGCTACGTAAAAATGAAGATTTTGCAAGCGTTTTATTAAAATCTTTGATATTAATACTTTCTTTACCTGTATTTTTATACGGTGCAGTAAATAATATTATTCCCTATTTGTTGCCTTATCCTTTAACCAGTAAATTAGAAGACCGGCAATTTACCAGTTCAATTACATTTGCATTCGGGCTGATATTTTTCCCTGTATTTTATATTATCCAAACGCTTATTTTTCATCATTTTATCCAAGTAGGATGGCTAAGTTGGATTTATTTGATAAGTTTGCCTTTAACAGGAATGTTGGCATTTGGTATCCACCGCCTTTTTGTTAAAACCCGCGCACAATGGGTTTATCTTATCAATAAAAATAAAGCCGGTTTTAAGAAAATAATTAATCTGCGAAAAGAAATAATTGAGACAACAGATAAAATAGTCGAAAAAAACTTGTAAATTGCCATTGTAATCTAAATTGATCAGTTATGGAACAAAACGATAAAAGTTTTTTCGATAAATTTAATGACTGGATGAAAAATTCTATTAGCGTAAAAATATTTTCAATAGCATTTTTAGTCCTTATACTATTAATTCCGGCATCAATGATTGAATCGCTTATTCACGAGCGCCAATACCGAAGTGCCGATGCAATTACCGAAGTAAGTTCCATTTGGGGCGAAGCGCAAACACTCAGCGGTCCGATAATAAGCATTCCGTATAATAAAAAATATATTAACGAAAAAAAAGAAATTTACGAAAAAAGGGAATATGCCCATTTTTTGCCTGAAGCACTAAACATTAACTGTATTGTAGAGCCCGAAAAAAGGCATCGCGGGATATACGAAGTTGTAGTTTATACCACTTCATTAAAATTTAACGGAAATTTTAAAGATTTTGATTTCAGCGAATGGAAAATAGCCGATAAAGACATTCTGTGGGACGAAGCAACTATATCAATAGGTATTACGGACATGCGCGGAATAAAAGAGGCAATAAAATTAAAATGGGACGAAAAAGATTACTCTTTTAATCCGGGATTAGAAACAAACGATGTGTTGCAAACCGGTGTTAGTACGCGCATAAACATTACAAAAGACTCTGTAAATAATAATTTTTCATTTAGCATCCGTTTACGCGGCAGCCAATACTTATATTTTACTCCCGTAGGTAAAATTACCAAAGTAGAAATGAAAGCAAACTGGGAACATCCCAGCTTTCAAGGCGCATTTTTACCCGAAGATTATAAACTTGATGAAAACAACAAAAGTTTTACCGCACATTGGCAGGTTTTAAATCTTAATCGCACTTATCCGCAAAAATGGACAGAGAGTGTTTACAATATTAACCGGTCAAATTTTGGGGTAGATTTAATTGTTCCGGTTGATCATTATAAAAAATCGGAACGTAGTGCCAAATATGCCATAATGATTATAGCTTTTACTTTTTTGATTTTCTTTTTTGTAGAAGTTTTAGCAAAAAAACGTATTCATCCGATACAATATTTATTGGCTGGTTTGGCTTTAATCATTTTTTATGCATTATTATTAGCATTTTCAGAGCATTTTGGATTTAATACGGCATATATAGTGAGTTCTATTGCAACTATTTCATTAGTAACTCTTTATTCAAAAAGCATATACCAAAACCTACGCGAAACAGCCATAACAGGGCTAAGTTTAGTTATTTTGTACGGTTTTGTGTATGTTACACTTCAACTGCAAGATTATGCTTTACTTATGGGTAGTATCGGTTTGTTTGTTGTAATGGCAATAGTAATGTATTTAACTCGAAAAATTGATTGGTACCGCATGAACGATAAGTAAATGACTGTATCGCAGCAAATAAAAACAGGTTTATCAGCCTATGGTAAAGCTTTTCATTTTATTTTTAAAAATAAAATGGGCTGGACACTAATTGTGCCTTTTGTTTTAAGTATCCTGATTTTTGCTATCGCACAAAGCTATATTAACGAATTATCTGATTATTTAAAAAATTTAAGTACAAACTGGGATTTTATCCAAAACTCGGCATTTTGGGGCGATGTATTTAAAGGTTTAATCAGTTTTATTACCGAAATAGTATTTTTAATTGCTTTTGCCTATTTTGGCGGATACATCGTACTGATAATTATGTCGCCGTTTCTCTCCTATCTTTCGGAAAAAACAGAACAAATAATAAGCGGTAAAGAATATAAATTCAAATTTAAACAGTTAATTACCGATACTTTTCGCGGAATTTTTATGGCTTTGCGAAATTTATTTATCGAAACATTAATTATTATTCCTGCATTTTTTCTTAGCTTTATTCCGTTTGTGGGTCTATTGGCAACAGCATTTATGTTTCTAATTTCGGCATATTTTTACGGTTTTTCGTTTATTGATTATATTAATGAAAGACAGCGCTTAAGTGTGAAAGAAAGTGCAAAAATGGTGAGAAACTATAAGTGGATAGCCATAGCAAACGGCAGTATTTTTGCGTTACCCTTAATTATTCCGCTGATTGGCTCACAAATTTCTATATTTGTATCTATTTTTTCGGTAGTTGCCGCTACAATTGCTATTTTAGAAGCCAAAAACAGTAAATTAAATGGATAAAAATCTTAAAATATCGGCAGTTTCTTATTTGAATACTTTGCCTTTTTTGTATGGAATAAAAAATTCAAACATAATAGAAAATATTGATTTTGAACAAGACATACCTTCGGTATGCGCTTCAAAATTACTAAACAACAAAGTAGATATTGCTCTCGTTCCTGTGGCAGTTATTCCTTTAATGAAAAATCCGTTTATAATATCAGATTACTGTATTGGTGCAAGCGGGAAAGTAAAAACCGTTTTACTTTTAAGCGATGTTCCATTAGCTGAAATTAAATCAATTTACCTTGATTACCAATCACGCACATCGGTAAATCTTATTAAAGTTCTTGCTGAGAAATACTGGAAAATAAAGCCCGAATGGATTAATGCACAAAAAGGATACGAACAAAATATAAAAGAAAATAAAGCAGGCTTAATTATTGGCGACCGGACATTTCATCTTCAAAAAAAGTATAAATATGTATATGATTTAGCCGAAGAATGGGAAAAATTTACCGGATTACCTTTTGTTTTTGCAGTTTGGACGGCAAACAAGCCGGTTTCGCAAGATTTTATTCATGATTTTAACACTGCGCTTTCATACGGAATTAATAATATAAACGAAGTTGTTGGTGAATATCATAAAAATTTTCCGCATAGTTCAATTGATTTACACGAATATTTTACACGTTTTATAAGTTATAAATTTGATGATAAAAAGAAACAAGCCATGTATTTGTTTTTTAAAGAGTTGAATTCCATGGGGCTATTATCTAAAAAAATAATTAATTTCACCACTTGATTCTATAACCTACCCCAAACTCGGGAAATCTGGCTTTTGCCCAAAAAGTTTTTAGCGTTAGTTTTGCCAGCCAATGTTCTGCAAAACGGTATTTTAAACCAAAACGATGATAAACATACTCATCAAGATTATTCCCTTTAAAAAAATATCCTCCAAATTGAATGGTAAACGAAGTTTTTCCAAACACCAAATCATAAGAAATATGAACTCCGGCAGTTGATTTTCCTAAAAATGAATAATTAACAACTGTATCGGTGATATTATCATATTCAGGAATTGATGCATTATAAAAAAAGTCAAAACCTCCACCCCAGCGTCCTTTATGCGAAAAACCGCGCTCTAAATTAAGACTTAATGCTGAAGTGAAATATTTTTTAGGATTTGCCGGCTCTAAACTTGTAAAACCCGAGGCATAAATAATGCTAAACTCATAGCTTTTAACAAACTTGGGAATAGATAACTCCGGTTTTACAAATTCTTGTTTTTGCAACTGATAGCTTAAACCCAGAGAAGGAAGAAAAACATTAATCCCTTTATTAGGTTTGGTAGTGCCCCCGTTTGAATAATGCGATAAACCTAAACCACAGGTAAATAATAATTGCTTGTAAATTCTATATCGGAAATTAAAGTTAATATTCAAGTAGGAATTAATATGCGACCCAATGGCAATATTGTATTTGTTATTGTATAAATCAAAAATTTTATTCAAATAAGCCACTCCTCCGGCAAATTTTACAGTAAAAAGCATATTTTTCCCTTCAATTAGGGGTATGTTTACAAAAGTAAAAAGCGCATGAGCGGTACCTAAAACTTCAGAATTACCAAAATCCACAAAAGTATATCCAAAGCCTGTTTCCGGGTAGCTGTAAATTCTCTGCCATTTTTTTTTACCTTGACTTCTAAAACCATAATTTAATTCAAATCCGCTAAGGTAATCTTTAATAAAATATTTAAAATCTTCGTGGTGAGCATAAATAATGCCGTATTTATATTCTGCCGATAAGTAATTATATTTTAAACTGTCCTTTTCTTTTTGCGCAAAAAGCACAATTGGTGCTATCAATAGATAGAGTATGAATATAAGCCGAATCATCAATCTTTTTTTATTAATTTACCGGTACCTGAATGTTCTTGAACAATAATCGTATCAGGATTGCCTGAATAATAAATATTTCCTGTATCTTTTAATCTATAATAAAAATATCTCCCGGATTGAGCATAAATATCGCCTTTGCTGTTATTATATGCATGGCAAACCGTATTTTGCAAGCTATCCGCATAAATAAACGAAGTTTGTTCAGCACTTAAATACGAAGAATAGGCTTTGCCTTTAATTTTAAAATCGCCACTTGCATACCAAATTTGTAATTGAAAAACATAAGCGTCCACGCTTAAGTCACAGCTCCCAATATCTCCAAGAAAACGAACAGAGCATGATTTCACTCGAAAAGTATCCACTGTAAATAAATCAGCAGCATTATTAATGTCTATGTGCTTTAATGTATCAACCGATATATATATTGTTCGCTTGGGATAGTTTTTTAAAAAATTACAAGTATTATTGTCTTTGATAATAAGTGTATCGTTTTGAACATAAGTTTCGATAAAAGGCATTAATTTTTCACCCGTTTCAATAAGTACTTTATGTACGGTATCGTTTTGAAGATAAATTTGAAAATTATCGTAAGCATCAATATACTGAAAACGGGGTAATATTCTTTCTTCTGAAACTGATGAGCCTGCCGAACTTAAACAATTTTTTTTCTCGCAAGAAAAACTAAGAATTAACAAAAAAAACAAAATAATTATATTTCTATCCGGTATGCTCATATTTTTATAAAAGCACAAATATAAAATGCTTTTGATAAAATACCATTATTATTTTACTAAGTGTTTTATTCTTATGTTCTTTTTTTAGTAATTTGCAGTATTGTTTAACTTCTTTTATGTTATTATGAAACTATTTATACTCATACTTCTTTTAAGTATTTCAAACATTATTTCAGGACAAAAAATTGACGGAGATGTAATTTACCGTAGAAGTTCTTTATATACATTGATGATTAGTGAGCCCACACGCCAATATTCAACAGAAATTCAAAAAACTTTTATTGAAGCACCCATTCCCGATAAGTTTAATAATCATTTGCTGCAAGAGCGAAAAATACCAAATGCTGTAAATTTAAAAATAAAAAAAGAAGAGAAAGTTCGTATTCAGCAAGAAAATATTAGCAATTATTTAAAAGAAAATGAAGTGGCAAAGAAACTTGTAGCCAAATGGTTTAACCGTACACCGCAAGGTACTTTTGATGTTAATTTGCTTGCTGAAAGAGGCACTTACAATGCTTCTGATATGGATGTTAAACTGGCATTGAGCAGTAAAAGAGGAATGGCATTATTGGCTGATGCCGGCGAAGAACTTATTAAAAATACTTTTGTGATAGTAAATGATTTTGATTACATCAGCAAAGAAGAAGTGGCAAATAAAACCAAAGCAGGACTTTCATTATTAAAAGATGTTGCTGAATTAGCCGATGTTGATATCGATACGGAAACTGCCGATGAATTACTTACAACCTTTGGCAAAGGTTATGTAATTCGTACTTTTTCATATTTATATCAATTGGATTGGAACGATTCGGTTGCGGCAGTTTTTTACGAACAATACTGGATGGATAAAGACAGTTTTGAGCCGGAAAGAAAAAAGGCTTTTGATAATTCGGATATCTTTAAATTAAAGTTTGTGGGTTATGAAATTGCTTGGGCAGATTTACAATCAACATCCTACACGAAAAAAAGTGAAGAAGAATTAATCCGAACAGCAACCGTTAGAGCCATGGATGCGGTAATTGCAAAATTGCAACGTAAATACGAAGTATTTAGAACCAAAACCCCTTTATATAGCGTTGACCCCCTTGCTGCTAAAATCGGCTTAAAAGAAGGCTTGGAAAAAGGCGACCGTTTTGAAGTACTTGAACAAGTTATGGATAAAGACGGAAGAACCCGGTATAAACGAAAAGGAATTGTAAAAGTTGATAAAAACCATATTTGGGACAACCGATTTATGGCTAATGAAGACCCCCAAAATATGCAAAGCCAACTGGATTTTACGGTTTTTAAAGGCAGCGGCAAATTTTATAAAGGCATGTTAATAAGACAAATAAATTAGCTAAGTTCAAATCGTCGGCTAAGACATTTGAACGTTTAACCGGAAATAATATAATTAGCATATCTATCTAAATTTCAGCAAGTTTCAATAAAAATTCATCTATATAATCTTGAACATATTTACGTTTATATTGTAAAATATAGCGCGGATGTGCTAATGGTATTATTTTATTAAAAAGTTGATGTTTTTTATTTAATTTTTCTAAAAATTGAAAATTCTTGCCCTGTCCTAAACAAAAACAAACATCTTTACGAATACCAAACTTTAACTGCTCCTTTAAACTTTGAAGCATAAAATCATAAACCGCTTCTTGAAGTGCTTTTATATCATAGTAATTCAAATTTTTACCTTCCTTAATAAACCCTAAAGGACTTATTGAACTTAAATAAAATTTTTTATAAAACCCGCTTATACTTCCGTATGCTTCTATCATCCGGTATATGAAAATAGAAGAAAGTTCCGGTCTTTTATCAAAAGAATTTATAATTTCACATCTTTTTTCCAATTGCACAGGGTCAGTAAATGGGATACCGGTCACTCCTGCACCAAACCTGCCCGGATTAATGCCTAAAACAAGAATACGTTCATCATTATCGTCATAATATTTCCGGTAAAATCTATTTACAACTTTCTTAACTTCATCATCTCCATATGGATTAAGAATTTCCACACCTTCCGGAAGTTTCTGTTCTATTTTTAATTTTGAATAAAAATTGATAATATTTTCGGATAGTTTTGGCTTCATGTTTGATTTGTTGTTGCTTAATTTAGGTTTAATACAATTTATTTTTATATTCTTGAAGAATTGCTCTTATTTTATTTTCCATCCGAATTTTTTGAACCGGATAGTTATCCTGTAAATCATAATACTCATCAGGGTCTTTTTTGTAATTAATTAACCATTTGGTAGATACTCCATTATAACGCAATAATAAACTATCGTTTAGTAATAGATAATCATTCCCTGTATATTGAAATAATTCTTCCCCCTGTTTTTTAAAAATACTTTCTCCAAAAGCGGTAAATTTAGTATTAATACCCAAATAATCTATTAAACTCGGAAAAATATCTACATCAGTAAGAGTGTCCCTTTGAAAAACCGGCTCAGTATTTTTTCCGGGCAATAAAAACAGTGTTTTCCCAAATACAAAATCTTGTTTTACAGCCGGTATTAAATTAATTATAATAAATGAGTTTTTATTAAAATACGCATTGCTTAAAAAATCTCCAATTCCCTGAAATTCATCTTTTAAATCAATAAAGATAAAATAATTACGGTTTAATTCATTTATTTTTTTATTTAATTCAGACAACAAATTATCAAAACCTGTTTGTGCAATTAAAACATCAAAACCGTAAAAATTTTTCTTCGCTTGTATTCTTTTATCAATATCCTGATTACCCACCCAAATAGTTTGATAATTATTTTCACGCAAAATATCAGCAATAGACCGAAACCTGTTAAAAACAAATTTTGATTGATAAACCGGTTTATTCGTGAATGCAGGTAAGGACAATAATAGCTCATCCGCTTGTGAAATATCAGTTTTATGCGTAGCATAAAAATTACGGCTTTGATGTATGTTAAAGCCGGAAGCTTTTAGGGCATTCATAAATTCTTCAACAGATTGCTTATCAGAGTGAATATTCAATAAAATAACATTTTTCGTATTTTTATGAGTTGATGTATAAACTTTATCTGCTGAAAACAAGTTTTCTATTTGTGTAGAATTTATATTCAGGGGGATTTCTTCAGGTGGGAAAAAATATAAATGCATCAATTTATAACTATTATTGATGGATAAAAGTGCACTCGGTTGATTTTCATAACGATATAAAGATGTTTGCCAATTTCCCGGTTTGTATTTATGTTCATAAATCCCTAAAAGAAAAATAATAATTGTTAAAATACTTAATGCATAACGAGTTAATTTATTTGATTTTGTACGCTCAAAAAGCATTATGTTTATTGAAGGAAAAATCTGCCATAAAACAATAAAAGCAAAAGCTGAAAACAACAGTACATCCCATACATTAAGGAAACCAAATCTTAATTTAGAAAGGCTGAGCAATAAAGAAAGAATAAAATCATCACTTTCACTCAACATTAAAAAGTCTGGCGATAGAACACTGTAAAACTTAGCACTTAGCAAATAAAACAACAATACAGAAAAGTTAATCAACAAAAATAAAATTTTTACAATTCCTTGCCAAAAAACAGTATTTCGAATACGAAAAGGGAAAAAGAATAAAAACAAAACCGGACTGTTTATCCACAAAACAAAACGAATATCATAAACCAAACCATAAATAAATGCCGGAAATAAGTGTAGGTTTCCGGAAAAAACACTTTGATTTGAAAAATAAAAATACGCGCGTATTACCGAAAAAAACAATAATACAATGATTAATGCGATTAATACTTTTAAAAGGTTCTTAAATTCTTTTTGCATATATTTTTAACTTGAAATCCTGACTAAATTTGCTTTGGTTTGTATTTTTTCTAATTTTATACAAAAAAATTAAATATAAGTCATTCAAAAAAATAAATAATGGATAATCTGTCAAAAATACATAATGTTGTGCTTATAGATGGTATCCGAACGCCTTTTCTTCGTTCCGGTACCGACTATGCGGATATGATGTCTTATCAACTGGGTGCATCGGCAATTAAAAGCCTTCTGCATAAAACAGCCCTTAAACACAGGCTTGTTGAACAGGTGATTATGGGAACGGTTATTCATAACATCAGCACTCCTAATGTAGCGCGTGAAGCAATGCTTACTGCAGGCTTATCCCCCGAAACACCGGCTCATACCGTTTCGCAAGCTTGTATTTCGGCAAATGTTGCAATTGCACAGGCTGTGGATATGATACGTTTGGGAAATATAGAAGTTGCTATTGCAGGTGGGACAGACAGTGTTTCGGATATACCAATTATGTTCCGTAAAAAAATGCGCAAAAAGCTGTTTAATGCCCGAAAAATTAAAAATTTTGGCGATACTTTAAAATTCCTGACCAGTTTGCGCTTTGCCGATTTTAAACCGGAAATACCTGATATAACTGAGTTTACAACCGGCTTAAGCATGGGGCAAGATGCCGAACTATTAGCAGCACACATGAATATTTCACGTAAAGAACAAGACGAGTATGCTGTTCGTTCGCATAAACTTGCATCAAGAGCTGCCGATGCAGGTATTTTAGATGCGGAAATTGCTGCTGTTGAAACCTTGCCGGAATATAAAATTGTGAATAAAGACAATACCTACAGAGCAGACAGTACCGTTGAAAAATTAGCAAAACTTCGTCCTGCTTTTGATAAGAAAAACGGAACATTAACCGCCGCAAATTCATCCTTTTTAACCGATGGTGCTTCGGCAGTTTTGCTGATGTCGGAAGAAAAAGCCGGAAAACTCGGGCTTAAACCCAAAGCACGCATCCTTAGCTATACTTTTGTGGGAAGAGACCCTAAAACAGAACTTTTACTGGGACCGGCTTATGCCATACCCAAGGTGTTGAAAATGGCAGGTATGGATTTAAAGGATATAGGTGTTTTTGAAATTCACGAAGCTTTTGCTGCACAGATTTTAGCCGTACTTAAAGCCTTAAACTCTGATAAATTCGGTAAAGAAAATTTAGGTTTATCCGGTAAATTTGGAGAAATTCCTATGGATAAACTGAATATTTTAGGCGGCTCCTTATCGCTTGGGCATCCGTTTGGTGCAACCGGCGGGCGATTAATTACAACAGCTGCAAACCGTTTAATAAACGAAAACAAACAATTTGCACTTATTGCTGCTTGTGCCGCAGGTGGACATGGTCATGCAATGATTATAGAACGTATTTAAAAACGGTTATTTAAATTAAAAGAATGAAAAAAACTTTTTGCATATTAAGAATATTCGAGTTACTTTAGCAAAAAAAAATATGGAGGAGCAAATATTTTCATCATTCCCAAAAAACAGTATAGAATTTGACGAAAAATTCAATAGTGAAGAGGCGTGTGAGCAATATCTATTTGAGAAACGCTGGGGAGCTGGTTTT
>JALSLF010000448.1 GCA_026988445.1 Bacteroidales bacterium | reverse complement strand
CGGCAGCAAATAAAGTGCTTTTTTTAGCAACAATTTCATTTTAAACTATTCAAGTTAGTGGTAATTGATTAAATTAAAAATTTCTAAGTTTATTTAATGAAGTACTTTGTTTTTTTTCTGATATTAGGCACATTATATCTATCTGCTTGTCGCGATAATAATTATGCGTCTTCACCCGATATTAGTTTACAGTTTTCTACCGACTCGGTAGTTTTTGATACGGTTTTTTCGGGAATAGGCTCAGCAACCAGGCGTTTTAAAGTATATAACCCTGCTGATAAAAAAATTCGTATATCAGAAATTCGGCTTGCTAAAGGCAATGCCTCAAAATATCGCCTTAATATTGATGGTTTGCCGGTAAATAAACTGAATGATGTGGAAATTGCAGGTAAAGACAGCATGTACATTTTTGTTGAAGTAACGATTAATACAAATGAGGATATGCTACTGGAGCAAGATTCCATTATCTTTTTAACAAATGGTAACTATCAGGACATAAAGCTATTAGCATGGGGGCAAGACGTACATTTTATTAACGCACAAATTGTCGGTACGGATACATGGACTAATGATAAACCTTATTTAATTTACAACTCTATGCTGGTTGATACCAATCAAACACTAACTCTTGAAGCAGGCACACATTTATACTTTCATCGCGGAAGTCGTATGTATGTGGCAGGTACATTAATTATTAACGGAACACTTGAAGAACCCGCAGTTTTAGAAGGTGACCGTTTGGAATATATGTATTTTGACGTACCCGGACAATGGAACGGTATTTGGCTGATGAACGGCAGCAAACACAATAATTTTAATTATGCCGAAATTAAAAATGCAATTATAGGCATACAAGTTGATACGCTTGCTGACTTGAACATCCCCACTTTGACCATCAGCAACAGCAAAATTGAACATCATTCTTATGCAGGCATATATGCCCAAGGAACAACAGTTACAGCCTTTAATACATTAATTGCCGATTGCGGATATTATGCGCTTGCACTAACAATTGGCGGCAGTTATGAATTTTATCATTGTACTATTGCCAATTACTGGCAAAATACTTTTCGTGATTATCCGTCGGTAGTTTTAAATAACTATTATGAATATGAAGGGCAAGCGTTAATCAGACCGATAGATAAAGCACTTTTTACCAACTGCATAATATATGGTAATAAAAAAACCGAGTTAATTATCGATAAACATCCGGATGGCAATTTGAATTATACTTTTGATCATTGCCTGATTAAAATAAGTGATGATACCGGGCGCGATGAAAATAATTTTATAGATGTAATCTATAATCAAGACCCTCTTTTTGTAAATACCGATAATTATAATTATGAATTAGATACCCTCTCGCCTGCTGTTGATAAAGCCAATATTAATTACATAAACTCATATCCGGCTAAATTAAGTACAGATATTAAAGGTTTTGAACGTTTATTAAACCAAAAAGCAGATATTGGTGCTTTTGAAAGAGAAAATAATTAATAAT
>JALSLF010000447.1 GCA_026988445.1 Bacteroidales bacterium | reverse complement strand
AGTTTAGACCAAAAAGTTGGAGATTTTATACCCGAATATAAAAATCCGCCAAATGATGTATTAACAATCCGTAATTTATTAAGTATGAGTTCGGGTTTAAATTGGGACGAATCTTATTCCAGTCCGTTTTCAGTTACTACCAAGGCATATTATGGAACTGATTTATTTTCGTTAATTAAGGATTTAAAAGTTGTTGAAAAGCCCGGTGTAAAATGGAAGTATCTAAGTGGGAACACGCAAATTTTAGCATTTATTTTAAAAAATGCTACCGGTATGAGTGTTTCAGATTATGCTTCGGAAAAATTATGGAAACCCTTGGGTGCAAAAAACGATGCTTTGTGGTGTCTTGATAAAAAAGACGGAATGGAAAAAGCCTATTGCTGCTTCAATTCAAACGCCCGTGATTTTGCACGAATAGGACAAATGATCTTAGATAAAGGTAAGTTTGATGATGTAGAAATTATTTCAAAACAGTATATTGATTTGGCAACAAAACCAAATACCGACTTAGTAACCGATAAAGGTCAGGTAGTTGATTTTTATGGTTTACAATTTTGGATTTTACAGCACAAAGGCTATAAAATACCTTTTGCACGTGGAATATTAGGACAATATATTTTTATTATTCCCGAAAAAAATGCGGTAGTTGTCCGCCTTGGTCATGAACGAAGTAATCAACGCAGTTTTCATTCTGAAATACCTGATGACGTATATTTGATTGTAGATGCGGCTATGGAGATTTTGGATTAACTAAAAACGTTTACTTGTTGCTAAATTTTAAATAATGCCGGACAAACAATGTTTATTAAGCAAATTGAGCGATTTTTTTGAATTAAAAATCGCTCAATTTAGCTTAAATAAAGTTTGGCTAATTATCTCCCAACAATTCAGTGGCTTGCTTTAATAATGTAACT
Organism: Bacteroidales bacterium; assembly: GCA_026988445.1. Taxonomy (GTDB): domain Bacteria; phylum Bacteroidota; class Bacteroidia; order Bacteroidales; family NBLH01; genus NBLH01. The sequence goes on along the minus strand of JALSLF010000447.1, from coordinate 10,098 downwards.
TGATTTTCACCCACAGTTTTTAATGTAGATTTTGCATCGTTTAATGCTTTAATAGCATTATTTGTGTTTTTTACTGCTTTGGGTGCTTTGGTTTTCGGCTTAATATTTTTAGCATTTTTAGCCATACTTTCCGATTTATCATCCAAAGTTTTTAACTGGGCGGTTAATTCTTTTGAAGATTTACCAATAGCATTTAACGATTTTATGTCTTCACGTAGTGAATTAAAATCAATATTATCCTTATCAGCAGCATATTTTGTCAAATTTGTTTCTATATCCTGTAGATTTTTATCCAATTTATGCGAATTAAAATAAATATCGAAACATGAGTTTTTAAAATTATCAAAATCAGCAACACCAATATTTGCAGGGCGTTTCATATCACCATAAGAATCAAGATTTTGGGCATAAATACTTGTTGAATACAAACTTGTAATTGTTATTAATAAAATAGATAATAAACTTAATTTTTTCATTTTTGTTATTTTAAGATTTATGAATAGCTGCAATTTACGAAACTTTTAGGCAATAGCAAAATACTTATTGGTTTAATCGAGGAGCGTACGTTCAAGTTACAAATATTATTTTTAAAAACAGTAGCACCAAAGGTACGTAATATTATAACATTGGGTTCAGCCCAATGATTTCTAATAAGAAAAAAGGCTGAAAGCCTGATTTATATTAACCCAATGCGCCTTGGGATAATAATCCATTACGCAAATATGCAGCCTGAAAGGCTAAGTTAAATTGCACTTACAGTGCATATATAATTCATATTTCTATACTTAGCCCCAAGGTGTTGCCATTGGGCTAAATTAATTAAGGCTTTCAGCCTTAAAAAATTTAAAATATAACTATCTCGTTTGGATAGGCTTATATATTCCGCACCTTTGGTGCTAAGAAACCACTTTTGATTTAACGGAAACTAAAAATCAATTTATCCAATAAAAGCAAAAAGTCTTCCGGCAAGCAAATCATACCGAAAGACTTTGTTTAACAAAACTTTAACACTGTCCTAAAAAGTAAATCACTCTTCTAATGTGCTTAAATCACCTTCATCTTCACCAAGAGCACGAGCTTTTAACACACGACGCATAATTTTACCGCTTCGGGTTTTAGGCAGTCCATCCACAAAATTAACCGCTTCGGGTTTAGCAATGGGTCCCATTACTTTAGCAACATGATCTTTAAGCTCTGTTCCCAATTCTTTACTTCCTTCAACACCATGTTTTAAAATTACAAAAGCGTGAATAGCATTTCCTTTTAATTCATGAGGCAAGGCAATTGCCGCAGCTTCCGAAACTAATGGATGACTTACCAATGCACTTTCAATTTCGGCAGTACCCAAACGGTAACCACTTACTTTAATTACATCATCCGTTCGCCCGATAATCCAAAAATAACCGTCTTTATCTTTCCGAGCAGCATCACCTGCACTGTACCAACCTTGTTTTTCAAAACGTTTCCAATAAGTTTCGTAAAAACGCTCCTTATCTTTATTGATACAACAAGTCATTCCAGGCCAAGGTGATTTAATGACCAAATTACCTTCTTCACCGGCAGCAACTTCATTGCCATCGTCATCTACAACGGCTATTTCATTGCCAAAAAACGGTTTTGTAGCCGAACCGGGTTTTAAAGGAGTTATAGGTAAAGGAGTTATCATAAAACCACCTGTTTCGGTTTGCCACCAAGTATCCATAATCGGACATTTTTCTTTACCCACAACGCGATGATACCACTTCCACGCTTCGGGATTAATAGGTTCACCCACAGATCCTAACAAACGCAAACTGCTGATATCATGACGTTCCACCCAAGATTCGCCATAACGCATTAATCCGCGAATTGCCGTAGGCGAAGTATAAAGAATATTAATACCGTATTTTTCAACCATTTTCCACCATCTGTCGGGATAAGGGTGATTGGGAGCTCCTTCGTATGAAAAAATGGTTGCCCCGTTAATCAAAGGACCATATACAATATAACTGTGTCCTGTAATCCAGCCCGGGTCAGCAGCACACCAAAAACGATCTTCGGGTTTTATATCAAAGACCATTCTGTGGGTAGTTGATGTATAAACACTGTATCCGCCATGTGTATGCACCAATCCTTTAGGCTTGCCGGTAGAGCCGGATGTGTACAGCAAGAAAAGCATATCGTCTGAATTCATTACTTCTGTTTCACATTTTGCATTTGCTACCGGCAATGCTTTCAAGTCATGATACCAATAATCGCGGTCATTTTGCATATGAACTTCTTCACCAGTACGTTTTACGGTAATTACCACTTCAGCAACAGAGCACATTTCAATAGCCTTATTGACAATTTCTTTGAGCCGGGTGGCTTTTCCACGGCGGTAACCGCCATCGGCAGTAATAATTACACGGCTCTTTGCATCTTGAATACGTTCCAGTAATGCATCGCTACTAAAACCACCGTACACTACACTATGCGCTGCACCAATTTTTGCACATGCCAGCATTGCAAAAATCAGTTCCGGGATTTGCGGCATGTAAATGGTAACAATATCGCCTTTTTTAACACCCATGCTTTTCAGGATATTAGCAAATTGCGAAACTTCACGATTTAAAGCATGGTAGGTATAAGGACGTACTTCTCCGTCTTCGCCTTCCCAAAGCAATGCCAGCTTGTTACGTGTTGCGGTTTTTAAATGCCGGTCAATGGCATTATGAATAATGTTGGTTTGAGCACCTACAAACCACTTGTAAAAAGGCGCTTGGCTATCGTCCAAAACTTTATCCCATTTTTTATACCATTCTAATTGTTCGGCTTGTTCTGCCCAAAACTCTTCGCGATGTTCAATTGAATATTGATACAGTTTTTCGTACTCTTGTACATTTGCATTTTCTACAATCTCTTTTGGTGGATTGTAAATTTCATTGTTTTGATTAGTAGTCATAATTAATTAGATTAGTTAGTTATTGCGTAAAAAATTATTCGTATTCTTCTTCGGGATGTTCTACATATTCAAAAGGAATACTTACCATGCTTTCATATTCTTCACCGGCTTCCCTGATATCATAATCACCTTCCATATAGTGCCAAACAAGTTTTACATCTTTGCCGACTTTGTATATTTCTTCAAACTGTTCCAAAACTTCTAAAATCATTTTTGCTGATGATGTATTAAAGTATATAAAATTCATATGAATATGCGTTTTATCTGCCGGATTTTTCTTGTACTCATCCAACCACTTAATTACCGGTTCAAAAAATTTCACAGTATTTTCAGGTAAGGAACGCCCCTCAAATTTAAAAATATTCTTTTCAGGGTCTAAGACAATACCTATGGTATTGTTTTTCTGTTTTATTATTAAAGGCTTCATAAATGTAATGTATTTAAATTTTCAGGTTCTACCACAAATTTAGTGGAATTTAATTATAATCCCTAAACTTTCAACTCAGGCAAATGCAAAAGGGCTAAAGCCCAAATTCGTATTCCGGCTTGTAATTGTTCCCCGACTTAAAAGTCGGGGCTATTGACAATAGCGTATTGCCAAGCAAGTATAAAAAATATAAAGAACTTTTCAGCTCATCTGTCCTTTGGCAAATTACAATATATATTTTTCCCTTAAAATAACGATAGAATCAATTTCCTGCTTTGAACCTAAATTGAACGATTATTCAATAAGTATCAATTTAGGTTGAATAAAAAGCTAATATAAAAAATATTTTTTAAATCAGATATAATTTTACAATTGGTACAGGGAAATTGACGGTTTGAATATTATCTCGCACCTTTGGTGCTCATCTTTATTCTTATTTAGAAATCATTGGGCTGCACCCAATGTTAGAATATTTCGCACCTTTGGATCTTATTATTATTCATATTAGAAATCATTGGGCTGCACCCAATGCTATTATATTTTGCACCTTTGGTGCTTATATTAAAATTATTTAAGTAGCATAAAAGTGATTTTTTAGCACCAAAGGTGCGGAATATTATAGCCTATCCCAACGGGATAGGTATATTGTTTCAAAAAAATATGAAAGCACCAAAGGTGCGTGATAGATTTATCCGAAAATTGACAAAGTTGATTTTTGGTATTACAGTAGAATATAGTTACGGATTTAAGCTTATATTATTTCGCACCTTTGGTACTCATCTTTATTCTTATTTAGAAATCATTGGACTGCACCCAATGTTAGAATATTTCGCACCTTTGGTGCTACTGCTTTCAAAAATAATATTCATTACTGCATAAAAGTTTTAACTTTTACATTATTTTGGTTTGTTTTCAGGTCTCAATTTCGTCTATTTTTTAAAATTTAATGAGAAAATTTGATTTATTAAATCAATAGTGATTTTTTAGCACCAAAGGTGCGGAATATAATAGCGTATCCCAACGGGATAGGTATATTGTTTCAAAAAAATATGAAAGCACCAAAGGTGCGTGATAGATTTATCCGAAAATTGACAAAGTTGATTTTTGGTATTACAGTAGAATATAGTTACGGATTTAGACTTATATTATTTCGCACCTTTGGTGCTTATCTTTATTCTTATTCAGAAATCATTGGGCTGCACCCAATGTTAGAATATTTCGCACCTTTGGTGCTTAAATATTAAAATTATTTCAGTAGCATAAAAGATACAAAATCGCTGTATATGTGCACGCACTTGTGGCAGGGATTGCAGCGGATAGCCCACAGGACGCAATGCTTTGCAAAAGCCGGCGGGAAAGAGCGACCAACGGAAGCTACTTTGCCGACCTGCTTTTGCAGCATTGCGGACGAGGACTATGAGCGGAAAGCCCGACCGCCACCCAAAATATTTTTTAATCCTTTTGGTATAATATTTAATAGTGAAAACCGGACATATATACCTTCTTCTATGATTTAATATTTTTATATACATTTGCGTAAATAAAAAAACTCAAACCTAATGCAAAAAGTAGAAAAATATATTCCGAAAAACAATATTCGTATTGTTACGGCTGCCTCTTTATTTGATGGACATGATGCAGCCATAAATGTTATGCGCCGTATTATTCAAGCTACCGGTGTTGAAGTTATTCATCTGGGACACAACCGCTCTGTTCTTGAAATTGTAAATTGTGCCATTCAAGAAGATGTGCAGGCAATAGCTATCACCTCGTATCAGGGTGGACACATGGAATTTTTTAAATACATGTATGATCTTTTACAGGAAAAAAATGCCGGACATATAAAAATATACGGTGGCGGCGGTGGCGTAATTTTGCCGGAAGAAATTAAAGAGCTGCAGGATTACGGTATTACACGCATCTATTCGCCCGATGACGGAAGAGAAATGGGCTTGCAGGGGATGATTAACGATTTAATTAAAGGTGCTGATTTTCCGCTTGGAAAAGAATTTGCCTATTCGATTGATGATCTTAGAAAGGAAAATATCAATGCAATAGCCGGTTTGATAACATCTGCCGAAAACTTTCCTGAAAAACACAGGGAAGAGCTAAAAAAAATTGACGATTTGGCAAAAGATAAAAATATTCCGGTAATTGGTATTACGGGTACCGGCGGTTCGGGAAAATCGTCTTTGGTAGATGAGCTTGTAAGACGTTATCTTAATGATTTTAAGGATAAAACTATTGGTATTGTTTCGGTGGACCCATCGAAACGAAAAACAGGCGGTGCTTTATTGGGAGATCGTATCCGTATGAACTCAATTAATGATGAACGGGTTTATATGCGCTCTTTGGCAACTCGTCAGGCAAATTTGGCAATGAGTAAATACGTTACCGATGCCGTAAAAGTTTTGAAAGCCGCAGCCTATGATTTAATTATTTTGGAAACATCGGGAATTGGGCAATCAGATACCGAAATAATTGAGCACAGTGATGTTTCGATGTATGTTATGACTCCTGAATATGGTGCAGCCACGCAATTGGAAAAAATTGACATGCTTGATTTTGCCGATTTAATTGCCATTAACAAATTTGACAAACGCGGTGCATTAGATGCTTTGCGCGATGTAAAAAAACAATATGCTCGCAATCATAATTTATGGGAAGAAGATGCAGACAAACTCCCTGTTTACGGTACTATTGCTTCGCAATTTAATGATCCGGGTGTAAATAAACTCTACCATGCTTTGTTTAAAAAGCTGAAAGAAAAATTAGGGCTTGATTTTCATGCTGATATTAAACATAAAGAAATTAATAACGAAAAAATTACGGTAATTCCACCCGAACGTGTACGCTATTTATCTGAAATATCGGAAACAGTACGGACTTATAACCAATGGGTTGAAGAACAAGCTGAAACAGCAGACAAACTTTACGGTATTAAAAAAGCTATTGATTTGGCTGATGATAATGATGAGCTAAAACAAAACTTACAAAATTTATATGATGAAGTAGCTCTAAACCTTGACCCGCGCAACAAAAAAATACTTGACGAATGGGAAGCAAAAAAACAAGCCTATAAAAATGAATACTATGTATTCAAAGTGCGCGATAAAGAAATAAAAGTTAAAACTCATAGCGAAACCTTATCGCATTTGCAAATACCCAAAGTTGTTCTACCAAAATATAAAGGCTGGGGCGATATTTTACGCTGGAGTTTAAGTGAAAACGTTCCGGGCGAATTTCCGTTTGCAGCCGGAGTTTTCCCGTTTAAACGCGAAAACGAAGACCCGACACGTATGTTTGCCGGAGAAGGCGGACCGGAGCGCACGAATAAACGTTTTCATTACGTATCGATGGGGATGCCGGCAGCACGTTTAAGTACGGCTTTTGACTCGGTTACTTTATATGGCGAAGACCCTGACCGCCGCCCGGACATTTATGGAAAAATTGGCAACTCGGGAGTTTCAATTGCTTGTTTAGATGATGCTAAAAAGCTATATTCGGGCTTTGACCTTTCTGCTCCGACTACTTCGGTTTCGATGACCATAAACGGACCTGCACCGATTATGATGGCTTATTTTTTAAATGCCGCCATTGATCAACAATGCGAAATTTATATCCGCAAAAACGGATTGGAAAAACAGGTGCAAGAAAAAATTGACGAAATCTACAAAAGCAAAGGTACAAAACGCCCTGCCTATCAAGGAGATTTACCCGAAGGAAATAACGGGCTGGGTACTTTTTTATTAGGCGTTACCGGCGATATGGTTTTGCCGAAAGATGTTTATGAAAAAATAAAAGCCGAAACTTTAAGTAAAGTGCGCGGAACGGTTCAAGCCGATATTTTGAAAGAAGATCAGGCACAAAATACCTGTATTTATTCCACTGATTTTTCTTTAAAACTAATGGGCGATGTGCAAGAATACTTTATTAATCATAATGTTCGTAATTTTTACTCGGTTTCTATTTCGGGATATCATATTGCCGAAGCAGGGGCTAATCCGATAACACAATTGGCATTTACTTTGGCAAATGGTTTTACCTACGTTGAATATTATGCTGCGCGCGGTATGGATATTAATAAGTTTGCACCGAATTTATCGTTCTTTTTCTCAAACGGAATCGACCCCGAGTATTCGGTAATGGGACGTGTGGCACGCCTTATTTGGGCAAAAGCCATGAAATTGAAATACAAAGCCAATGAACGTTCGCAAAAATTAAAATACCATATCCAAACATCAGGACGCTCATTACACGCACAAGAAATTGATTTTAACGATATTCGTACTACTTTGCAAGCTTTATACGCTATTTACGACAACTGTAACTCACTACATACCAATGCTTATGACGAAGCCATTACCACACCTACCGAAGAATCGGTAAGACGGGCTATGGCTATCCAATTGATTATAAACCATGAATTGGGTTTGGCAAAAAATCAAAATCCTTTGCAAGGCTCTTTTATTATTGAAGAGTTGACCGAACTTGTTGAAGAAGCGGTTATGTTAGAATTTGACCGCTTGACTGAACGCGGGGGCGTACTTGGTGCAATGGAAACCATGTATCAGCGTAGTAAAATACAAGAAGAATCCTTGTATTATGAACGTTTAAAACACTCAGGGGAATTACCGATTATGGGGGTGAATACATTTCTATCATCAAAAGGCTCACCAACCGTTGTTCCAGGTGAAGTTATTCGTGCTACTAAGAAAGAAAAAGAATATCAAATTCAAATGCTTGAACAATTGCATAAAACATGGGCTGATATTGCTCCCGAAAAATTGAAAGAATTGCAAAGAAAAGCTTCTTTAAACGGAAATATTTTTGAGGAATTAATGGAAACCGCCAAATATTGTTCTATCGGGCAAATTACCAACGCACTGTTTAATGTAGGCGGACAATACAGAAGAAATATGTAGATTACCGGGACGATGTTTGTAATAGCATCGTCCTTAAAAAACCTTTATCAATCGTATTTTCCTGTTTTATCTTCGATAAACAAATCTTTTGTTTTACTCGAATGGATTTTGATATTGGTAATCAGTTCATCGGCTCCGGCATTATAACAAGCATTTTGTGCTCCTTTAATAATTTCCAAAATTTCATCCAAATAGCCTTCCAAAACCGTTTCAAAAGGAGTTACACGGTATTTTATACCGCTTTGAGCTATATACTCAATAGCTTTATCTACAATTGGGAATACTTTTTCGGCACTTACAATAGGGATTATTTGAAGTGCAAGATTTACTTTTTTCATACTTTCTATAATTATTTCAGTTCTACCACCATTTTACAGGGAAAATACAAATCGGGTTTACATAGGTAGTTGAACATATTTTAAACATCTTCGATTTTTTTTCTAAGCGCAAAGAACACTAGGTTTGCCTGCGGCAAATGTTTTTCCCGCAAATAACGCAAATCCGCCAGTGGTCGGACACGTGTACACAGATGTATTTTGAAAACTATCGCTTACCGGTATTAGGACAAGTTATCCTATATTTACTTTACTCCACTAAATTCATGGTAGTCCCATTATTTCTTTACATACTAATCAGTAATATGCTCCCATGCATCTTTAATTTCATCAATCGTAAATTCTTTTACATTGGTAACAATATATTTTTGAGCTATAAAATTGCCTATTTGGTTACATTCATCTACCACTGATTTTATTATGTTCTTAATTGAAACCATAATGGGAACAATGGATAAAATAGTAGCATAATGCTCAATAAATTCAATTTTTTCCAATTCACCATCGTTCTTTTTTAAAGAAAAAACCAGTTCTTTTTCGATGAGTTTCTTTTGTAAATCACTAAACTCTTTGTTTTCTGTAGATGATAAAACTGTAAAATACCTTAATTTTTTACCTTTTCCGCCAAGTCCTGTTGATATAATTATCTGACTTTCATTAAGCAATGAACTTTCAATCATTGAACGACTTTCTTGCAAAGCAAGAAAAGCCCAATCTTTAATTTCCGCTTCGGCATTAGGAATAAAATGTTCAATAGTTCTATACGCTTCGACACTGTCAATACTTGCTAAACGCAATAAAGTCATCTTTTTGGTTTCCATGTCAATAGCTTCATCAAACAAGCATTCTTTTTCATTCAAAACTTCTTTAGTATCCGGGGGTTTATTTTTCAGCTCTTTTGATTTCTCAAAATAGTCCATCTGAATTTTAATATCAATCTGCTGTTCGATTATACTAAAATTATCCGGTTTTTTCCCAAAAAGTTCTTCTATTTTGTCAAAAATATTTTCTTCATCCATAATAACAAGTATTTCTTGCAAAAGTTATATTTTTATCGGGATTTACAAAATTTATATTTTTTTCTGCTTTCCATATTTTCTGATGTAATACTGATGCATATACCATGCTTCAAATTTATTAATGCTTTTCGCCTCTCCTAAAAAAGATGCTTCGATAAACGCTTTTGCCGTTTTTTCGAGAACTTCAGCTGCAATAAAGGCTTCTTCCATATCAGAACCCACAACTACAGCACCATGATTTGCCATTAATGCGGCATTTCGCCCTTTAAGTGCTTTAAGCGTTGCTTTGACTATTTTTTTTGTTCCGGGCAATGCATATTCAGCAACACGAACACTTGGTCCGAGGATTTGAGCCATGTCATCTAAAATAGGTGGAATTTCGCGCCTGGCAGCAGCAACCGTTGAAGCATTTTGCTGATGAGTATGTATAACGGCATTAATTTTTTTTCGTGTTTTATAAATCTCAGCA
>JALSLF010000446.1 GCA_026988445.1 Bacteroidales bacterium | reverse complement strand
CACTTGATGTAATCTTAAACGGAAGCGAAGAACAGTTCCAAGTGCAAAATACAGCTTTGGGCAGAAGCAATTACTCTTTAAGTTTTGATGGAATTATTAGTTACATTGAGCGTTATGAAAACGATGCATCATCGCAAAAAGCACAAAAATGGGCAGATAAGTTTTACTCTTTACAGCTTTGTCCTGAATGCAAGGGAAGTCGTTTAAAAAAAGAATCGCTACAATTTAAAATTGCCGGTAAAAATATTCATGAACTTGCTTCAATGGATATTTCCGAACTTAATAAGTGGCTTAAAAACATTGAAGTAAAACTAACGGACAAACAAAAGAAAATAGCCGGTGAAGTACTTAAAGAAATCAGAGCACGTATTGGTTTTTTAATGGATGTCGGTTTAGATTATCTTTCCTTAAACCGCAGTTCTCGAAGCTTATCAGGTGGCGAAAGTCAGCGTATCCGGCTTGCTACACAAATAGGCTCGCAACTGGTTAATGTTTTGTATATTTTAGACGAACCGAGTATTGGTTTACATCAACGCGACAATCAGCGTTTGATTAAATCGCTGAAAAGTTTACGCGATACAGGAAATTCAGTAATTGTTGTAGAGCACGATAAGGATATGATTTTAGCAGCCGACCATGTGCTTGATATGGGACCCGAAGCCGGAAGGCACGGCGGTAAAATTGTAGCCCAAGGCAGTCCCAAAGATATTTTACAGGCAAAAACCCTGACCACACAATATTTGAATCATCAAAAAGAAATTAAAACTCCGGAAAAAAGACGTGCAGGAAACGGAAAATTTATTGAACTTAAAGGAGCAAACGGGAATAACCTGCAAAATGTTGATTTAAAACTTCCGCTTGGGAAATTGGTATGTGTAACCGGAGTTTCGGGGAGCGGAAAATCAAGTTTAATCAATGAAACTTTACACCCTATTTTGAGTCAAAAGTTTTACCGCTCAAACAAAGAACCTTTGCCTTATAAAAGCATTTCAGGCATTGAGCACATCGACAAAGTTATTGAAGTAAATCAATCGCCAATCGGACGAACACCACGTTCAAACCCGGCTACTTATACAAAAATGTTTGATGAAATTAGAAAATTATACGAAAAACTGCCTGAATCACAAATTCGCGGATATAAAAGCGGGCGTTTTTCGTTCAATGTAAAAGGCGGACGCTGCGAAACCTGTCAAGGTGCCGGTTTACGAACCATTGAAATGAATTTCTTGCCCGATGTGTATGTACATTGCGAAGATTGTCAAGGGAAACGCTACAATCAAGAAACTCTTGAAATTCGTTATCGCGGAAAATCCATTAGTGATGTTTTGGATATGACCATTAATACAGCGGTAGATTTTTTTGAAAACATCCCGAAAATTGTTCAAAAACTTAAAGCATTGCAAGATGTTGGTTTAGGATATATAACTTTGGGACAAGCTTCCACTACTTTATCGGGTGGAGAAGCGCAACGTGTAAAACTGGCTACCGAACTTGCCAAACGTGATACAGGTAAAACACTTTACATCTTGGACGAGCCTACAACCGGTTTGCATTTTGAAGACATCAGAGTACTGCTTTGCGTACTAAACCGTTTGGTAGATAAAGGAAATACCGTTTTAATCATTGAACATAATATGGATGTGATTAAAGTTGCCGATTACATTATCGATATGGGTCCCGAAGGTGGAAAAGGCGGAGGAACTATTATCGCCGAAGGCACACCCGAAGAAATTATCAAAAAAAATAAAGGATTTACCGCACAGTTTTTAAAAGAGGAGTTATTAGCTAAATAAGCATACATACAGGCTTTTTTTGATTACAATCGGCATTTTTTAGAATTTTTGCCCATTACAATCGGCATTTTTTATTATTTCTGCCTATTACAATCGATATTTTTTACTATTTTTGTCCATTGTAATCTAAATTATTATGGAAAAACTTATTCAACAGTTTCAAGCAAGACTAAAATCAGTTGATTTAAAATTCAAAAGGTATTTATTAGAGCAAATAAACTGGAATAACCGACTTATAGCAATTATTGGGGCAAGAGGTGTTGGTAAAACAACAATGATACTGCAACATATTAAAGAAACACATAAAAATATTAATGAAGTTCTGTATGTCAGCTTAGATAGTTTCTATTTTGGAAAAACAGCCCTATTAGATTTTGCTGATGAATTTGTAAAATATGGAGGTAAATATTTATATCTTGATGAAATACATAAATATCCAAATTGGTCGGTAGAAATTAAAAATATTTACGACATATATCCAGAACTTAAAATTATCATTACCGGCTCTTCTGCATTAGACATTCACAAAGGGAAAGCAGATTTAAGCCGACGCATCATTGTATATAAAATGAACGGTCTTTCGTTTAGGGAATTTATAAAATTCAAATACGATATAGATATACAAAGATATGAGTTAGACGAAATTGTTGAACATTCGATTGAAATAACTCAAAGCATCAATAAATTAATAAAACCATTGAAGTTTTTTAACGAGTATCTGAAAATAGGCTATTACCCTTTTTTTATTGAAGACACTTTAAACTACTACGAAAGAATTGAACAAGTTACTAATCAAGTTATTGATATTGATTTACCTAATATTGAAAAAATTGATTATAGAGCCGTTTATAATATCAAAAAACTTTTATCAATCATATCAGAAATTGTACCTTTCAAACCAAATGTATCTAAACTTAGTGAACAAATTGGTATTAACCGAGATACTTTTTTAAAATATTTATACTGGTTGCATCGTGCCGATTTGTTATTATTACTTTCTACCGATACGTACGGAATAAGCAAACTAACAAAACCGGAAAAAATTTATTTAAATAACCCGAACTTAATATATACACTTAATGAAAACATCGTAAACACAGGAACTGTACGTGAAACCTTCTTTTATAATCAAGTAAAAGTCAAACACAAATTATTCTATTCCAAAGTCGGCGATTTTAATATTGATAATAGATATACTTTTGAAATTGGTGGAAAAAACAAAACAAAAAAGCAAATAATAAATATAAAAAATGCTTTTATTGCCGCTGATAATATTGAATATGCATATCAAAATAAAATTCCGATTTGGCTTTTTGGATTCATCTATTAAACAATTAAACCTAAATCCGGTATTTATAAACTTACCGATAGAGAGTTCAATAAAAGCATTAATCTACAATTTTCATCTATATTGCTCGTTATTATGATTGATATCGTTAAATTATAAGCCTAATTTCGCAATATTATGAAAGTATCCTTAGCTAAATTGTATATTGCCGTATTAACTTTTGTATTCTTAATAAGTTGCTCTCAAAAAAATGAATTAAATGAAAGAATTAATATAGAAAAGCAGACTGAAACATCTAAAAAAGATACTATTGTTCGTAAGTTTGAAATACCCAAATTTAAAGGAATCAACAAAAACGGTTTAGTGAAATATTCAAAATTCGATACCATATTCACAAAATTAAAGAATTTTCCTACTGATGTTGCAGTATATTTTAAGACTGATTCCTTAAATAATTTACCAGGTCCAATTTTTGTCGGCAAATATCCATTTTCAAAGGAAATTGACATAAATAAAAAAGACACAAGTTATAAACATGATTTTATTTATGAATTTAGAGGGGATCGCTATGTTGATATTCATAACGACAGTTTGTCAATGGACGGGTTTCAACTTATAGTGGACTATGAAACGAACATCGTACTTAGCTTTCCAAGAACATTATGGGGTAATACATTCTACCCTGTTTATGTAGTTAATGAAACCCAATCAACAAAAATATTTACAGGTAAAGACAGCCATCTATTTTCATTGCAAGAAGCGCGTGACTCAAATTACCGTTGGTATCCGATAGAAAGAAGGCCTATAGAGATGTGTGGACATGGATACTGGGGACTTAGAATACACCCCGGTGAGTTTGCCCTTTTTATTTTGCAAAAATATACAGGTAATTTTAAAACTTGGTTAAGAGTAAGGTTAAAAAATGGGACCAATATATATGTTTCAAAGCCATTTATAGGGACAATTAATCCAAGTCAGTTTTATATCCCACATTATGCACGGAATTATTATTATCTAAAAGAAAATCCGGCAAAAGCAATTATGTCAAGATTTTATGGTTCTATACCCAAAGAACTTGATTAAAATCTAAATTGAGCGATGCTCTACTTCAACAAGCATCTATCTATTGAGTTAAAAAGATTTATATGTATCAATTATTTCTTTGAAGAAGTTATTATATGCTGCTACTTTATTCATATTCAAAATTATTTAATTCTCTCACAACTGTGATAGAACTGAAATAGCGTTTCTCCAAACAAATACTAACGGTTGGCATATGAGGCGCTAGGCATTTTAAAGTACTGAATTTTTAGTTTTGCACTATGTTTCTTAATTGCTATCATCTTCATTTTTAGCACTATCTACCAAATGCACAATATTTTTTGTTATGCAGCGTATTTATTAATTTCTCTAATGTTTTAGCTCTAATTTCATTGTTTTTTAACTCACATTGCCAGATGGTTATTATATCCCATCCCAATTTTTCCAATTCTGATTTATTCCTTTTGTCTCTTTCTACATTTCCCTTTATTTTTTCTTCCCAAAACTCTTTCCTTGTTTCTGGTAATTTCCCTGCTTTACAATTATGACCGTGCCAAAAACAGCCGTGAACAAAAATTGCAGTTTTGTATTTTTGCAAAACAATGTCTGGTTTGCCAGGTAAATTTTTAACATTTTTTCGATATCTGAAACCTTTCGCAAATAAAAATTTTCTTACCAAAATCTCGGGCTTAGTTTCTTTGCCTGAAATTTTTGACATTACTTCGGAACGCTTTTGTTTTGAGAAAATATCAGCCATTTTGAATTTTTTCTGAATTTTCTAGTCTTTTCATTAAATGTGATAATAAACTTAAACCATCTAAACAATCTTTTTCACTAAATAAGCCGGAATCTCTTAAATCTCTAATTTCTTCGTGTGATATTGGATTCCTTCCTCCTGCAACAATACCCATAGACAAATACTTTTGTCCGTCTTCAATGCTTCTTAAAGTATCAAGAGGAAAGTTCGAACCATCTGGTTTTTTATATTTTTTAGTTACAGATAAAGTTTTCCGATGTCCATACACTTCTCCCATCATTGATTGGTCGCTTTGATTAACAGATTCTGATTTTTTTCTTGTCTCTGTAATAAATCTTTTTGCTGATTCAATAAAAGCCCGATAATAATCTTTGTTTTGATAGTCTCTTTCTGCTGCATCTTGAATGATTGGATGTAATTGGCGCCAATGAAAATATGGATAATCCGGAACAATTGTGTGTAAGTTATTTACGACATTACTTTGTTCAGAACTACTTAATTCGGAATCATCAATTGATTTCAACAATGAATCTAATCTGTTACGAATATTTTCAGGAACTTTATTTAACCAATCGGGTACATTTATGTTGGTAGTTTCCATTACTTTTTCGCGTCTTTTCTCTTTTCTTCTTTCCCTCCAACCTTTATGAATTTCACCTAATACCTTTGTGAGAAAAATTCGTAATTCATTAGTTTTAGGGTTTTCCCAATCCAGAGATTGACGATTTGTAGAAATAACATCTTGTTCCCAATTATCAACAAAATCAATATCTAGCCAGCCAGTCGTATAAGAGAAAAAATGACTTGATTCGGAACTTCCAAAAAATTCTGCTTTATTTACCATTCGACCATTGGCAAATAGAGTTATTCCACGCAAACCGGGTTTTAACGGTTTTTCAGTAGTAATTATTTTACCTTCTATATTTTCATAATTTTCATAATCTGAAATTTCTTTTTCTTTTAAGCAATCAGGTAACTTCCATTCAAACTCTTCTTTAATCCCTTCATATTTAAGCTTATTGGTAATTTCTATTATTTCACTGTCATTTAATTGCAGAAAAACAATAAAGTCGTCTGGAAAATTAAAAAGTTTAGCAAGGCTCTTTGATAATGAATAAATGTCAAATCCAGATTTTCTTTTAAGTTTTGAAAGAATAATAGTTGTCCCTTTTTCGTCTTTTCTACAATTTTTAATAGTGTATTGTGGTTTATAAGGTTTACCGGAAGTATGAATTAATTCATTCCAATCCAAAACAAAAATAGTTTTTTGTCCTTCTTTACAAGTTTCAATTGTTATCTTTTCACCAATGCCGAAAAAGGCAAGTTTTCCTAAACCTTTTTTTCCTGTTACAACTCTTCCGCAGGAAGATGCATCATTTCCTTCTTCTCTTCTGTTACGACCTATAACAAGAAATTTATCGTTTACCTCTTCAAAAGTCATTCCGTCTCCATTGTCGGAAACAATGATTTTCTTTTCATTTTCGTTGTCCAAAAGATGAATAAACACTTCACCGGCACAAGCATCATATCCATTAGCAATTAATTCCGCTATTGCATTGGGAAGTTGTGAATACATTTTTATTCCCAAATGCTCAATAGTTTTGGGGTCAAAACTCATTACCAATTCTTTATTTTGTTCATTCATCTTAATGCTCTTTAATTTTTTCAATTATATCTTTTATAGCATTGAAATCTGTATTTTGATCATTTATCCACCTTTTAATAAATTTTTTATGAACTTGCTCAATATCTTCCGATTTATCGGAGCCATATTCTTCCGATGCATATAGTGTAAATTTCTTTTTGAAATCCGTTTCTTTTTTTATTTCATCTTTTTTGTCATTTGAAAAATCAGACTTTTCCAAAACCGAATTATCCCAGATTATTTCTTCTGGAATATCCTTTGGAAGAAAGAAAACATTATCATAATGATATTTAATATACTTCAACATTAACTCTGTTTTTTGTTCATTAGTGGCATTACTATTAAAAGCGAATTTCACTTTTTGTCCAACTAATTCTTTAATTATATTTTCAAGATTATTAGGTTCTTTTTCGTTATCGGAAAGAGTTGATATGTCTATTTTTTCTTTTTTTTGATCTCCGTCAAAAACAATAAAATGCTTACTATTATCCTCTTTTGAATAAACAACCATTTCGTTTTGCTTTATTTGACTTTCACCTCCCGGATGATATGTGACTTCAAAAAGTTCCGTATCTCTGGTTTCCTTCAAAACGGCTTCAATAATCATTTTTGCCAATTTATCTTCAACTAACATACTTTTTTTATCGGAAATGGTTCTACCTATATGAACAAATGCGTTTTCAGGATATACATTTTCAATAATATTAATTTTTCCTGTATTTTGATTCTCATATAATATTTTTATGGATTCAAAAGGCATCCCTTCTATTATATCCGGTGAATGAGTTGATATAATAACTTGAAGTTTCTTCTTTTTTACTTGTTCAAGTATAAAATTTATCAATCTTTTTTGAGCGAGTGGGTGAAGGGATGTTTCAGGCTCGTCAAGCAAAATTAAACTGTAATCCTGTGCATTTAATAAATCACGAACTAATTTAACTACTGCAATTTCTCCGCTACCAGCATAGGCTTCCGAATAGGTAACGGTATTTGTTTTATAACGGATTGCAAAGCCTTTATTTCTATCGTAAAAATTATGTATTAAAAATTTCGTTTCATTATATTTCTTACCCAAAATTTTCTCAACTTTTCTAATTTCATCATCGTTTAAGTTATTAATTTCAAAAACCTTTCTTGAATAATATGTAACAGAGTTTTCCTTTTCAAAAGCTTTTCTCAATTTAGGTGCAAATTTTCGAATTAAATCTTGTTTAGTTTTTAATGTTTTGCTATTGGGTTTTGAACCGAAATAGAAATATTTATCATATGCACTAAGCGAATATCTAAAATCCAAATGATATACTTCTTTTTTTAAAACATTCCATCTTGTTTTTGAAGCTTCTCTTTCATCGACATTTTTTGGAATGGTTATCATCCAGTATTTTCTTACAGGTCTTGACGGTTCCCAATAATCAGGATTTATTTTTCCAGACTTATCCCTGTTTTTTATTCTTGTTTTAAGAATTTCAACATCGGTTTTAGTAAATTCCGTTTTATATGAGTATATAAAGCAATGACGGTTGTTTTTTAAATCTTCTATCGGGTCAAGGTCTGTTGTATACCAAAAATCTTCTACACTTTTTCCTTCTGGTGCTCCATATAAAGCGTGCAATAATGAACTTTTACCAGAACCGTTTTGTCCGACAATAAATGTAATTGGAAAGTCAAATTTTACTTTCGTATCTTTTTCAAAATTCTTAAAAAAAGGAAAACGTATATATTCAATAAATTTTTTGAATATATTTCTTTTTAAATCTTGTTCAAACATTTTTTTAATGTCTGAAACAAGTATATTTCTTTCACTTTCCATTTTTCACCTCTTTAATTATCGCTTCCCCAATTCTTCTTGCAAATTCAGGCGGAACGGCATTTCCTATCATTCGTGCATTGGCTTGCATACTTTTTGCGTAAAAAACATAATCTTTTGGAAATGTTTGTAGTGTTGCTCCTTCTCGTAATGAGATTGCACGGTTTTCTTCCGGATGTGCAAATCTACCGTTTGAAATACTGAAAAATTTGGTTGTGATTGTTGGTGCGGGCTTATCCCAACTCATACGACTGTAACTGTCCCTAAAACCTTTACCTTTGAAATATTTTCTTTGTTTTACAGTATTACCTCCGTTTTTAGGTGTTTTGCTTAAAATTTCAAGATTTTCTTCGCTCAAACCCGCAACGGAATGCTGAAATTTAGAATTATCTTTAAAGCCAGCTTGAACTTTTGGAAAGCCGTTATGTTCTCCTATGAAATCTTTTACAATCAGGTTGTGTGTTGATTTTTCCGGAATAATTTTATTTTCGGTTATACGAGAAGCTATAAGCGAAAATCTTTTTCTTGTTTGCGGAACTCCGTATTCATTTAATTTATGAACATCCCAATAAACTTTATATCCACGTTTTTCCAAATTATCAATAAAGTCTTTCAATCCGCTTTCTTCTGCTTTTCTTTCAAGTCCCGGTACATTCTCAACTACTACAAAACCCGGATTATAAAATTTTACAAATCGATGAAATTCTTTTAGTAAATCTTTTGATTTTTGTGATTTTTTTTTGTCCGTTTGAATTATTGACCAATATTGACAAGGGCTACAACCAATAAGAATAAGATTGTCGTCATTTTTATTTATCCCAGTATATTTTGATAAATCAATTTCTTTTAATTCAAATACATCTGCTTGTATAAAATTGGTTCCCGGATTATTTTTTTCATAGGTGTCTTTAACATCAGGGTCATTGTCTATTCCTGCTATAACATCAATTCCAGCCTTACGCATTCCGTAAGTCATCCCACCTCCGGAACAGAAGAAATCTATTGCTTTTAATTTATTCTTTTTTTCTGTCATATTACAAAAATAGCCCTTTTTCTTTTATTTGTAAATTTATTTTCGTTCTGTGTTCATATGCTGCATAACGTCTGTATATATCCATTATCCTTTTCCTCCCCTTTTCGACAATTGTCGCAATACGTCTTAAAGCGACAACTGTTTTTTCGTCTGTATTGCCCGAACTAAGGGAATATAGACAAATTGTATATATTTTGTTAGAAATACTTGTTCCGCTAATTTATGAAAAAATCGGAGAAAAGCAAACAATTGCGCCTACTTAACTTTAAACTAGGTCTAAAATTTGCAGATTTACAGCTAAGCGGCAGATAACCACGACTTTAATTATGTATTTAAGTTTTGCAAATAATAAGGAATAGATATCCCCTTTTTTTCTAAATTTGCAGTTCAATATTCACTAAAATTAATCAAAAATGAAAAAGGAAATTTTTATTTGGGGGAAAGTTTTACTTGTTTTACTCCCTTTTGCCTTTGCTTGTAACACAAACAGCAACAAACAGAGCAAAGAAGAACAAGAACCCGCAATAAACATTGCCTATATGGATACTACCGTAAATCCGGGCAACGACTTTTTTGAGTATGTCAACGGCGGTTGGATGGCAGCAAACCCTATACCCGATGACAAAACACGCTACGGTGCATTTGATGAGCTGATTGAAAAAAACAGAGAAAAACTAAAAAGTCTAATTTTGGATGCCATGAACGATAAAAATGCACCCGAAGGAAGCAACAAAAAGAAAATAGGTGATTTTTATTCGTCCGGTATGGACTCTGTTAAACGTAATGAGGAAGGAACAAAAGAATTGCAAACATATTTTGATGAAATTTCAAAAATATCAAACAAAACCGAGCTGATTAAAACAGCTGCCAAGCTACAAACAGTTGGTATTACCCCGTTTTTTCATATTTATGCTTCGCCTGATGAAAAAAACAGCGCCATGGTAATTGCCAATATGTGGCAAGCCGGACTGGGACTTCCAAACAGAGACTATTATGTAAACAAAGATGAACGTTCGGAAAATATCCGTAAAGAATACCATCAACACATACAAAACATTTATAAATTGCTGGGAAAAAGCGAAGAAGAAGCCAAGCTGCTGGCTGGTAAAATTATGAATATGGAAACTAAATTAGCAGAAGTTTCATTCACTAATTTGGAAAATCGCGATCCGCAAGCTACCTACAATAAAATGTCTGTTGATGATTTACAAAAAGAAGTCGCCGGTTTTGATTGGAAACTATTTATTAATTCTTTGGGACATTCAGGAATTGACAGCATCAATATTGCCCAAGTAAAATTTGCCAAAGGACTAGGGAAATTATTTGCCGATACACCTCTTGAAGATTGGAAAGATTTCTTAAACTGGAAAGTAATTAATCAATCGGCACCCTATTTGAGCGATGATTTTGTTAAAGAAAACTTTAACTTTTATTCAAAAAGCCTGCTCGGGCAAAAACAAATCACTCCACGTTGGAAACGAGTACAAAGAACAGTAAGCAGCGCTTTAGGTGAAGCAATAGGGCAAGTATATGTAGAAAAATACTTCCCACCCGAAGCAAAACAAAAAATTAAAGATTTAGTAGCCAATTTAAAAAAGGCTTTGGTGATAAGAATTAATAATTTACAATGGATGAGCGAAGCCACAAAAAAAGCAGCTTTGGAAAAACTGGCTGCAATTAATGTAAAAGTGGGTTATCCCGACAAATGGAGAG